>CANGMY010000001.1 GCA_947455015.1 Microthrixaceae bacterium
CTGCCGATGTGGATGTGGCTCGATGAACCTTGGGAGCGAATTTGGGCCACTGCATCGATTGGTGATGTTTGGGCGAGTGTGGACGCCTGGCCGGAAACCTCATTATGGGAGTTTGAGGACGGAACTGAAATTTGGTGTGATCAGGGAGTCGCCTATGACGTGTGGCGAATGCCCTCAGAGCAGCAGTCAGGGTGCACTCATACCTTCAGTCGGTCATCGATGTGGTCGAGCGGGGGCGTTGAATGGGTCCGCGTCACCGTGACGTGGGGTGCCGAGTGGACATCAAGCGAATTGGGTGGCGAGCCGCTCGGCACGATCACGCGTTCTGCAGAATTTCCCGTTCGGGTCGTCGAAGCGCAGGCGCTCGTGCGCTGATCATTAGGAGGCGAACCGGTAGGGTCGCTGTCCATGTCAGAGCTACTGGTTGCAGTCGAACGGCGGAACGACGGCGTTGCTGTTGTCCGTCTACAGAACGGCAAGGTCAATTCGTTGTCGTCGGAGGTTTTGCGACAGTTACGTGCGGCCGCGGAAGCGCTGACCGTCACTCCGCCAGGAGCCGTTGTTGTCGTCGGTAGTGATCGCATTTTCGCAGCGGGTGCAGATATCTCGGAGTTTGCGGGCCCAGACGAAGCGCGTTCGATCGGACGTCTCTTTCTCGAAGCGCTGAACGCCGTTGCCGCGATCCCGCGAGTCGTGATTGCTGCCGTTGCTGGTCCGGCGCTTGGCGGCGGTTGTGAACTCGCGTTGGCCTGCGATCTGCGTGTGTGTTCGACCAGCGCGAAGTTTGGTCAGCCGGAAATCCTCTTGGGCATCATTCCGGGTGGCGGTGGCACGCAACGCCTCGCACGTTTGGTTGGTCCATCACGTGCCAAGGACCTCATCCTGAGTGGTCGTCAGGTTCGCGCCGATGAAGCATTGCGAATCGGTCTTGCCGATGAAGTTGTCGAACCTGAACAACTTGAATTTCGTGCGCTTGAACTTGCCGCGCAGTATGCAGCCGGGCCTGTGCAAGCTCATGCAATTGCCAAACGAGTGATCGATGCTGGTCTCGAAGGAACCTTGGCCGACGGTCTAGAACTCGAACAGGATGCCTTCGTCGAGGTATTCAGGACAGACGATGCGCGCATTGGCGTGGCCTCATTCCTCGAGAACGGGCCCGGGAAAGCGCAGTTCACCGGGCAATGAGCTCGTCAATAGGCGTCAACCGATCATCAAGCGTTGGTGTGTGATGACACAACCAATGTCGACCTGTTATCGACATCCGAACAATCGTGCGGGTGTCAGTTGTCAGCGATGCAATCGTCCGATCTGCGGCGCATGTATGACGCCAGCATCGGTTGGTTTCCAGTGTCCAGAGTGCATCAAAGGTGCGGCCAAGAAATCCCCGGTGATTCGTTTCAGTGAAATGCGCGCTGGCCGGCCGATCGTGACCGAAGTTCTCATTGCGTTAAACGTGATTGGTGTCATCGCAGTTGTTGCCACCGGTGGCTCGCTCTTTAACGGAGGCGGCAGAGCGACCGAACAAGGTATGACGCTTGGCCAGGGAGTGATGTATTCGTCTTCCGGCGGCCGTGCAACGATCGAATTTGTTGGCGTCGCGTATGGGGAATGGTGGCGAATCGTCACCGGTGGTTTCCTGCATTCGGGCCTGCTGCATTTCGGAATGAACATGCTGCTGCTGTACTTGCTTGGCAAGCAGCTTGAACCACTTCTCGGCAAGGCCCGATTTGCTGCGCTTTACGTCGCCTGTCTTGTCGGCGGTTCGTTCGGAGCGTTACTCGTATCGCCCATGGTGGGAACCGTCGGCGCGTCGGGTGCGGTGTTCGGACTCATGGGAGCAGCGGTTGTCGCTCAGCGTCGGTCAGGAATCGATGTGTGGCGTAACGGCATCGGCGGACTTGTTGTCATCAACCTGTTGCTGACATTCGCGGTGCCTGGGATCGCCATCGGCGCTCACGTCGGTGGACTCGTGATCGGAGTTGCCGTTGGCGCGCTCGTGTTCGCGCTCGATAGTGCAGTCCGAAGTCCGTGGGTAGGAACCGCCGCCTGTGTCGCAATCACGGTTGCGTTGTGGGTCGGTTGCCTAGTGGCCGCGTCACGATTCGTGAACTGAACCTTCAGATTCAACGATTGCTTTCAGCTCTTTGAGGTTTCGCTTCCAGATCAGTTTGAGAACCTGACCGCCAACCACGGCGCCAACTGGGCCGCCCATCCACCAAGGAAAGCGGAGTGATTCTTTCCACTGAAAACCGGCGCGGTCTTCGCCGATAGGAAGGATTGTGAATGCTCCGGTTCCGGTCACCATTCCGACATGGCGGACACCAATTGTGGTGGCGTCATCCCACTCAGTGATTTCCATTTTGTCGGTGAGGCGAAATGGTCCGACTTTGGTGTCGCAGTCGAACGTGGTCCCGACTCCGGAAATGGATTCGGACGTGAACCGGATGGCTACTGCATCGTGCATCCAGTCAACATGGTCGGCGACGTTCTCAACAACCGCCCAGACCTTGTCGGGAGTTGCGTTGATTACGGTGCTGACCCTGATGGTTGCCATGCCCACAGCGTAGAGAGCAATGGCTCAAATCACGCTGTCGGGGCGTAAATCGAAACGTGAGCTGTGCTCTCGTTCGTAAATGGCGTGCCATTCCAGTCGCTCTGTCGCTCGAGAAGTACGAGCCCAGCGGTGTGCGCAGCGGCATCAAGTTGCTCTGGTCCACAGATGAGAACTGACCACGGCCGAACCCTGACGACACCGGGCCACACTTCAATGTGCCGACCGTGAAGGCGCGATGTCGATCGGTCATAGGTCGTTTCGATAAAGACCGGAGCATCTGATTCGACTCGTGCAGGGGAGAGTGACTGCGCAGGAATCATTGATTCATCGATGGGGACAAATGCTTCGACAACAACACGCCCGTCGGGAAGCAGGAACTCTCTGCTTCCTTGAAAGCATCGTGAGAGTGCATCGAAGTTCTTGACATTGAGCAACGTGTTGAACGCGCAGAACACGAGAGAGAAGCGATCGGTGAGATCAGCCGAGCGCAATGAATGTTCGATGTTGGCCATGTCGCCGAGCACGGGAACGACCGAACGAGTTGGGTCGACTCTCTCGAGTTCGTCAAGCATTTCCTGGGACGCGTCGATTCCGACGACGCGCACGCCGGAGCGAGAGAGGGGCAGGGCAAGACGACCAGTACCAACCCCCAGTTCAAGGATGGGTCCAGAACCTGCGAGTTGCAGCAATGCTGCGACGGCGGCATCGGTCTCAAAGGAGGTCGCGTACCAATCGTCGTAGACGTCAGCGAACGATCGGCCATAGGTACTTGGGTCGCTGGATTCGTTGGTGGCCACCTCGGAAGTCTGCCCGCGATGGCGATGTCTGCCCACCGGTAGCCTTGGCCCATGACGTCGTATCTCGATCACGCTGCAACAGGGCCGATGCGTCCTGAAGCGATTGAGTCGATGTTGCCGTTCCTTTCCGAACGATTCGCCAATCCATCTGGTGCGCATCGTTTCGCCCGAGATGCTCGCCGCGCTGTCGATGACGCGCGTGAAGAATTCGCAGGGCTCGTCGGAGCTGAACCCGGCGACATCATTTTCACGAGTGGCGGAACCGAATCGGACAACTTGGCCATCTTTGGCTTGGGCTCTGGCGACGGCGTTCCTGTCTGCAGTGCAGTGGAACATCATGCAGTCCTTGATCCCGTCGAAGCTCTCGGCGGACGTTTGGTTGGCGTCGATCGAAACGGAGTGGTCGATCCAGCCGAACTTCGACGGGTACTGAACGAAGGGCCCGTCCGTGTTGTTTCGCTCATGGTGGTCAACAACGAAACCGGCGTCATTGCTGACCTCGCCTCGTTAGCAAAGGTCGTTCGGTCTGCGGCACCCGATGCCGTCCTTCACTCCGATGCTGTGCAGGCCTTTTGTTGGACCGACATCGCCGAGCAGTGTTCGGTCGTCGATTCATTCAGTTTGAGTGCCCACAAATTTGGTGGACCGAAGGGCGTGGGTGCGCTTGTCGTGCGTGCTGGGGTCCCGCTTTCTCCTCGTCAACTCGGGGGTGGTCAGGAGCGCGAACGCCGATCGGGAACGCAGAATGTTCCTGGCATTGTGGCCATGGTGACTGCGGCTCGTCTCGCCGCCGAAGACCGAGCCGCCGATATCGCTCGTATCGGTGCGCTGCGCGACCAACTCCTCGACGGTCTACTCGCTGCGCTCCCGGGAACGGTTGAGACTGCAGGCTCCGATCGTTCTCAACGGGCTGCAGGCATCGCTCACCTTTGTTTCCCCGGCGTCGAGAGCGAAGCGTTGCTGTTCTTGCTTGAGCGTGGCGACGTTTCAGCCTCAGCCGCTTCGTCATGCGCGAGCGGAGCGTTGCAGTCTTCACATGTCCTTGGGGCGATGGGCATCGAGACGGATTTAGCCAGAGGTTCGCTGCGTTTGTCGTTGGGGTGGTCAACCACGCAGGCCAATATCGACGAAGCGCTCACTGTGATTCCACCCGCAGTTGAACGACTCCGACAGTTCGGGATCTGATCATGCAGGTAATGGTTGCAATGTCCGGTGGCGTTGACTCCTCAGTTGCTGCAGCAATGCTGCGCGACCAAGGGCACGATGTCGTCGGTGTCACGCTCAAACTCTGGGGCGGAGAATCTGATTCCGGGTGTTGTTCGGTAAGCGATGTTGACGACGCTCGCCGCGTTGCTCAGCAGTTAGATATTGATCATCTCGTCTTCAATTTCTCTGAAGATTTTGATCGCGATGTCGTCGATCCTTATGTGGCTGATCACGCTCGTGGCATCACGCCAAACCCGTGCATCGAATGCAACCGCCACCTCAAGTTCGATCGTCTAATGGCACGGGCCGATGCCCTTGGCTTCGAGATGGTTGCCACAGGCCATCACGCACAGATTGTTCGCACGGCTTCTGGGCAACCTCGACTCACACGAGGCGCTGATTTCGCGAAAGATCAGAGTTACGTCCTGCACATGCTTACGGCATCGCAGCTTGAGCGCATCATGCTGCCAATCGGAGGTATGACAAAAGACGAGGTTCGCGAACGCGCAACCGAGTTGGGTCTTCGTACCGCTGGTAAGCCTGACAGCCAGGATGTCTGTTTCATTTCGCACACAGGTGGCGGGCGTCGAGTATTTCTCGGCAATCGCATCGAGATGCATCCAGCGCGCGTGGTCGACGAAACCGGCACACAGTTGGGTTCTGTTGAGGCAGTTGAGCTCGTGACAATTGGTCAGCGTCGTGGTCTCGGCGTTGGTATCGATGGACGACCGCGTTACGCGCTCGATGTCGACGTACCGAACCGCACGGTGCTTGTTGGAGCTCCCGAGGAACTCGACGTTTCAGGTGAGTTGTTGAACTCGTTCACATGGGTCGATGAAAGCGCTCGATCTGAAACGTTGATGTCGAACACTGTTTCGGCGCAAGCAAGCGCTCATGGCGAGTCTCTTGCGATTCGTGAACTGCGCGAGACCGATGCTGGGCTTGAACTCGTCTGGGAGTCACCGACTCGTCGCGTTGCGCCCGGTCAAAGCATCGTGCTGTATGACAACGACCTTGTCGTCGGCGGTGGGCTCGTTAGTCGACGGTAAGTCGTCGTTCCTTGGCGGCTTCGAGCACCCAACCCGGGCGGCTCGGTGCGAATCGAACAGCGTCGACCTCGACGGGTTCGATCACCTTGCGTCGATCGCGTCGTGTGGGCGTCGGAATTATCGAGTCAGTTGCGGAAAGTCGGAGCTCAACCTGGATGCCGATCGCCCCTGCGCTGAGGTCGGCTGCGCTCGACCCATCTTCGGCGAGGCCAATCGAACGAACAACGTGGCGTTGAACGAGAAGCGCGTCGAGGAGAGAGGTTCGGTCGACGAGAACGAGCCCAGCGGGCACAAACACGAGCCACCGTTTCGAAAGTTGGTGGAGTGCCCGTGAGCCTCCGACGCAGAGTGCAATCGCAAGCAGCGTGATGAGTGCGCCAAGAACCCATTGTTTGGACGCAAGAAGGAGGGGGCCTGCAAGAACTGCAGCGACCATCGCGACCCACACAAGTTCGAGAGGTCCGAGAACGACTGGTCCGGGCGGACGAAGTGGAAACCGTCGTTCGTCTCCGTACGACGATCCGTTGATGAACGTGTACCCAACTGCGGCGGAAAGCGAGAGCACTGCACAGAGCGACGTGATGCCGAGAGCGAATGATTCCGCGAAGTCGGCGCCGTTTGGAACCACGAGTGCAGCCCATGCAGCTGCGACCAACGACGCGGGCATGACGATTCGGATCGTTGTAAGCGAGACAGAACTTGGAGCGAGAGCGGCAATGAGCCCCACAACCCAGATCGACCACAGACCGATCGCTGCGGTGAGTGTCACCGGTATGGAGCGGTGGTTGAGGGCATGAGCAAACGAGGTGCCCGCGGTGAGGGGGAGCGACAGCCAAATGAGGGCCGGAGCCCAGCGACTGATTGCCTTGCTGGTGGGGGTCATCACTGTTGAGATTTGCCGATTCTGGCCGCCATCGCTAACCATGTGACTTCGGCCACAAAATTCCGACCGATTCTCGACTCGGATGTGGGCGAAACCTTCGGGACGGTGCGGCATGAATTTCGACGACACGAGCGGAAGGCGTTGACGATGAGTTCACGCGTCGCGTCGTTGTCGTTGCCGTCGGGTTTGTCGACTGGCATTGGATATTTGCCTCACTGCGATCCAGGCGATGCCGTGGAGTTCGTGCTCCGACACAGCCCGAGATTGCCGTCGGCCCCGTCGCTGCCTGCTCGGTCGCGTCGCGAAGGCATGATCGCTCAAGCAGCATCAGGACTCGCTGGCGTTGCGATTGGTGACGATGGTTCGATCGATGTCGACCTTTCACTGATCGACCCCGAGGCGCCGCTTGATGACGAGCGTTTGTCGAGTGATGCGTGGGTCGGACTGCGCGCGTTTCTTAACGCGGTGGCCGATCGCGACGGCCCGATCAAGGTGTCACTCACTGGCCCAGTGACCTTGGGTATTGCGTTGTGGGGTGCTGGAATCGAAATCGATCTCGCATTCCGCATAGCGGGTCATGCGGTGCGCGCTCGTATCGAACGCCTGGTCGACCATGTGCTTTTACGGGTGCCGCAAGCGCAAGTTGTTGTGTTCCTCGATGAGCCGGCGATGGGTTCGCTCACCGATGAAGGCTTTCCGATTGGCCCAAACGACGGCATCGACCTCGTGTCTTCTGCGATGGCCGTGGTTGAGTCAAAGGCGATTACCGGACTCCACTGCTGCACCGCAGTCGACTATCGACTTCTACTCAGCACCGGTCCGCGGATTCTCTCTGTTCCAGTTGACGATCGCATCGCGAAACATTCAGGACTTGTTGGCGACTATCTCGACCGCGGCGGATGGATTGCGTGGGGCGCAGTTCCGACCGATGGCCCGATTGGCACGAGCGTCGATCGACTGTGGAGACGGCTGTCGACAGTTTGGTGCGATCTTGCGAACGAAGGATGCGATCCGTTGTTGCTGCGCACAAACGCAATCATCACGCCCGTTTGCGGTCTCGCTCAGCACGGTGTGACTCAGGCGGAACAAGTGATGGAGCACACGTCGCGATTGGCCGAACGACTGCAGGGCCAAGCGGCTGGTACTCGCATCTCGGTTGGTGCCTGAACGCGACGCTTGGGCTGCTGCTCTCGCTAGTGTTCGCCCGTGTCTAAGTCGTCTGATGGAGTGCTCGATCCTGTAGGTCGTATCGACGAACTGCGCGAAATCATTCGCCATCACAGCCGGCTGTACTACGAGCAGGATTCCCCGGAGATCCCTGACGCTGATTTCGATGCACTGCTTCGCGAACTCGAGATGCTCGAAGAGGAACACCCGGATCTGATTACTCCTGATTCCCCGACACAGTCGATTGGGGGGTCGGCGACGATCACGTTCTCATCGGTTGAACACCGCGTGCCGATGATGAGTCTCGACAACGCATTCTCGCCCGAAGAAGTCGCAGCGTGGGGCGGTCGATTGCAGCGTCGTATCGACGAACTCGGAGCCTCGGTCGAGTCCGTCGGGCTTGTTGCTGAACTGAAAATTGATGGCCTCGCGGTTTCAATCCGTTACGAGAACGGCTCGCTCGTTCAAGCCGCGACTCGTGGCGACGGCCGCTTTGGTGAAGACGTCACTGCGAATGTGAAGACGATCGCCGGTATTCCACATCGACTTCCAAAGGGAAGTCCTGAAGTTCTTGAAGTTCGTGGCGAGGTCTACATGTCGATCTCTGCGTTTGAAGAACTGAATGCTGCGCAACTTGAGGCGGGGGAGAAGACTTATGTCAATCCTCGAAATACTGCTGCGGGGTCACTTCGTCAGAAAGACGCAGCGGTTACCGCAACCCGCAACCTCTCGTTCTGGAGTTATCAACTTGGCGAAGTTGTTGGGGGACCGGAACTCATTGACCATCATCAGATTTTTGAATTCCTCGGAGGATTGGGCTTCCCCGTCAATCCCGAGGTGATGGTGTTGCGTGGACTCAACGAAGTTGAAGCGCATCTCTTGCAGTGGCAGAAACGTCGCCACGACCTCGATTACGAAATCGATGGCGTGGTGATCAAGGTCGATGACCTGTCGCTGCAACGCGAACTTGGGTTCACCTCTCGCGCTCCGCGTTGGGCCATTGCCTACAAGTTCCCGCCCGAAGAGCGCACTACGAAGCTCATCGACATTCAGGTCTCGATTGGCAGAACAGGTCGGGCGACGCCCTTTGCGCAACTCGAGCCAGTGTTTGTCGGTGGTTCGACTGTCGAGTTCGCCACTCTTCACAACCAAGACCAAGTTGCAGTGAAAGATGTCCGACCTGGCGACACCGTCATTGTTCGTAAAGCAGGCGATGTCATCCCCGAGGTTGTCGGCCCCGTTCTCAGCGAGCGGCCGAAGGGTTTGCGTAAATGGAAGTTCCCCACGAACTGCCCCGTTTGCGGTCACGTACTTATTCGTCCTGAGGACGAGGCGGTGCATCGATGTCTCAACCTTTCGTGTCCGGCGCGTGTTGCGGGAGCAATCGAACATTTTGCTTCTCGCGGCGCAATGGATATCGAAGGACTTGGCGAACAGCGCGTGCAGTTGTTCTGCGAACTTGGCCTGTTGGCTGATGTTGCCGATATTTACGCTCTCGATCCTGAACGTCTGAAGGGCCTCGACAAGTTCGCCGATGTTTCAGTTCAGAAACTCCTCGACGCGATCGAGAGGTCCAAGACAAAGCCGTTGGCCAACTTGCTCGTTGGCCTCAACATTCGTCACCTTGGTGGAGCCGGCTCGGTTGCCCTCGCCGAGCATTTCGGGCATCTCGATCGCATCGAATCGGCGTCCGAAGAAGAAATCGCAGCCGTCGAAGGCCTCGGCTCGATCATTGCTGCATCGGTGCACCAGTGGTTTGCTGACACGACGAACCGGGGTGTGATCGAGAAACTTCGTGCCGCTGGTGTGAACCTGCAGGGCCCTGAAGCCTCGGACCTTCCGCAGACGCTTGACGGCTTGATTGTGGTCGTGACTGGAACTCTGGACGGCTTTACTCGCGACGAAGCAGAAGCGGCAATCAAAGGACGTGGCGGAAAATCTCCCGGAAGTGTCTCAAAGAAGACCACTGCGGTCGTGATCGGTGCTGGACCAGGAGCTTCAAAAGTCACGAAGGCTGAGGAGCTTGGCGTTCCGGTTCTCGACGAGGTGGGTTTCCTTGAACTGCTCGAAACCGGTACCTTGCCGTCTTCAGTTCGCACTCAGGGGGATTCATGACAATCGAAGCCGTGGTGTTTGATTTCGGTGGCGTGTTCACCTCTTCGCCGTTCAGCGGACTTCACGCGTGGCACGAAGAACGTGGTCTTGATCCCGAACTTGGTCTTCGAGCGGTGTTCGGCCCCTATGACCAAGACACAGATCATCCATGGCATCAGCTCGAGCGCGGCGAGATCGCGCTCGAAGCTGCCGCTGAGCAGATCAAGGCAGTCGGCGCCGAGATGGGTCTCGACATCGATCTCAAGGAAATGTTCGGAGCGCTCGGCGGCGAATCGGGTGCCCGCAGCGATGTCGTCGAAAAGGGATTGGCACTTCGAGCAAGCGGTTATCGCACAGCGCTGATCACAAACAACATCAAGGAATTCTCTGACGGTTGGCGCGCCATGATCCCTGTCGATGATCTGTTCGAGGTCATTGTCGATTCATCGGCGGTAGGTATTCGTAAGCCAGACCTACGTATTTACGAGATGACTCTTGAACAACTAGGCGTTGCTCCTGGAAACGCTGTGTTCCTCGACGATGCACCGGGCAACATTGTTGCGGCACGTGCTGCAGGTATGCATGCGATCCTGGTCGAAGATGATCACACGGGTGCATTTGCCGAACTTGATCGGCTGCTTGCCGACGGTTGACATCAGAGTGATCGCAAGCGAATGAGCTCTGCGATCGACAACGCCATTAGATGACGGTGAAGCACCAACTTCTGCTTGAACTCACCGACGGCCCGAACGCGGTTTGCCAATAGGTGGCGATCATGCAGTTCTGACCTGCTGGGAGCGTGTCGTAGACCTTGCCTGGTCCTGCTTTGAACGTGACCTGATTGGTTTGCGGAACGACGTAGGTCTGATCGAGCGGCAGGGGAATCCCGTTGAGCGTGAGCGATGCTTCGTACCCGGGTGCCATATCGATTCCGATGATGTCCTGTTGAAGAATCTTTGCCCCGGGTGTGGGGATGAGGCGTTGGATGCGTCCGCCGTCGAGTTCGGTGGTGTCGGAGGTTCCGAGTTGAGCAACCATGACAATGCACACCGCAGCGATCATGAGCAGCGCGGCGTAGGCGAGAAAGCGGGGCTTGAAACGACGGGTTGACGACGCCGCGGGATTGGCGGAGTCGGCGGTCGAGCCTGTGGTGTCGTTCGCTGAGTCGGAAGTAGTCACCCCAAGAGTCTGCCCGCTCATTCGTCGCGAGCCGGTCTCGGGTGTGACGATTTTCCGTCACGTCTTCGGCGAGGGTGACCGAAATCAGTAAGACCGAGAACTAGCCTCGCCCCGTGTCCAACGCCCGTGCTGCCGACCGCATCGGTCAGGTGCTCGGGGGGCGCTACCGGTTGCTGGCCCCCATCGGCACCGGGGCCTCCGCGACTGTCTACCTGGCCGATGACGTGGTTCTACGTCGTCGCGTCGCGGTCAAGGTTCTGCATGATGCTCTCGCGAGCGATGCATCGTTCCTCAAGCGGTTCCAAGCCGAAGCGCGCTCAGCTGCGGCATTGAATCACCCGCACATCATGGCTGTGCACGACTGGGGGCAGGGCGAAGTTCCGTACCTCGTCACCGAGTTGCTCGATGGTGGTTCATTGCGAGCGATGCTCGACGCCGGCAATCTCCTCGACCTCTCCCAAGCCCGCAACGTGGGTGTCGATACCGCGAGGGCCTTGGATTACGCCCACCGCCGAGGTTTCGTGCATCGCGATATCAAACCGGCGAACCTTCTCTTCGACGATGAAGGAACGTTGCGCATTGCCGATTTCGGCCTTGCTCGTGCACTTGCCGAAGCGGCATGGACCGAACCAGCCGGTGCCGTTCTTGGCACTGCTCGCTATGCATCGCCAGAACAAGCTCAAGGCATCGTTCTTGATGGTCGCAGCGACGTCTACTCACTCGGCCTTGTGATTATCGAGTCAGTCACGGGACACCTTCCGTTTACTGCAGACACAACCCTGGGCACGCTTATGGCCCGCGTCGATCGCAATGTTCCCGTTCCCGATGTGCTCGGACCACTCGTGCCGGCCTTGCGCGCTGCGGGCGTTCCAAACCCTGCCGACCGACCCGACGCTGCTGAATTCGCAACGATGCTCATGGCTGCTGGCGACATCGGTCCGGCGGCTCCGTTGCATTTGGCTGGCACGGTCGCACTGCAACCCGACCAACTTGATCCGCGGGAACCCACGACGATCTACATGCCAGAGCAAATTGTTCTCGGCGAGGCGACGACCACCGTTCCTAGCGGTCCAACGTTTGCCGATCCAACGATTGCGAACGAACTGTTCACCGCAGCGCAGCCCGTTACGCGCACGATTAATCGTCCCGAAAGTGCAGCCGTAGCGACTGCAGCGCGTTCGGGGGAAGGGCCACGTCGTCGCGTTCCCGCAAAAGGCATGGCAGCGATCATCGCTTTGCTTCTTGTTGTCGGAGGCGCAGCTGCATTCTTCCTTTTGCGCACGCCTAGTCACACGCTTGCCGATTACACGTCAATGTCTGCATCGGTTGCGCGAGGCGAACTTGAATCAAAGGGATTCAAGGTTGTCGACAACGGAACCTATTCCGAATCAGTCGCGATCGATACGGTGATCGCGCAGGACCCGGTTGCGGGTACTTCGCTGGCCGAAGGAAAGACCGTCACTCTCACCGTGTCGTTGGGTCCACCACCGGTTCCGGTTCCAACGGATCTACCTGGCAAGACGATCGACCAAGCGTCGGCGGCCCTCACTGCTGCAAGTCTCAAACTTGGTGTTGTCACCGATGCATTCGACGAAACCGTGGCGAAGGGGATCGTGCTGTCTCTGGCCGATGGCGTCACTGCTCAGATGCCGAAGGGTTCGGCAATCGGACTTGTCGTCAGTGCTGGTCCTAAACCTCGAACAATTCCCGATATCGCGGGAAAGCCATTTGCCGAAGTTGCGCCGCAACTTGACGCGCTTGGCCTGAAAGTCACTCGGGTCGATGAGTATTCCGACACCGTGGCCGAGAACATCGTGATCTCGTCGTCCCCGGCTGCTGGTCAGACAGCGGCGAAGGGGAGTTCAGTCACTGTCACCGTTTCAAAGGGCAAGAAGCCGGTCACGATCCCCGCCTCGATCGTTGGGAAATCCATCGCTGATGCCAGTGCTCAGCTCACGGCATTGGGCCTCACAGTGAGTGGTGTCGCCGGTAATCCGACCAAGACCGTGACGGGTTCGACACCTGCGGTCGGAACACAGGTCAAAGCAGGATCAGCAGTCACTCTTGTGACCTCTCCGTAATCGGCACTTCGTCGCGTCGCCGATACCATCGCCATTCGTGACGACCACCGATCATTCTGATGGTCCCCAAGGGGACGGCAGTCTCGGTGGCGAAAATGTCGACGAACTCGAACTCGGCATCGAGCCGCCTGGTGGCGACGAAGTCGTCCTGCTTCCGTGGAGCCTCTTGCTTCAACGGCGAGTTGCCAACAGGGTCGAACGCAGCCCGCGCAAAGCATGGATCATCCTTGCGGCATCGTTGCTTGGCGTCTTCACTGCGAGTTTTACGATCACGGTCCTTACCGTTTCGTTGGCCGATATTGCTCATGACCTTGGATCGACAAAGAGCATTCTCACTTGGGCCGTTACTGGCCCAAGTCTTGCAATGGCGGTCCTCGGACCAATCGGCGGAAAGATGTCGGACCGCTACGGAGCGCGACGCGTTTACCTCATCAGCATTATCGGTGTTGCAGTGTTCTCTGCTGCAGCGATCGTTGCGTGGAACGCACCGTCGCTTATTGCCGCTCGATTACTTGGCGCGTCACTCGGCGCGGCTGCGGGGCCTGCGGCACTCTCGATGATCAACCGAAGTTTTCCACCCGAGCGTCGGGCCCAAGCGCTTGGGTATTGGTCGCTGGTTGGTGCTGGCGCACCCGTCATTGGTGTCGTCGTTGGCGGGCCACTAGTCGATTCATTCGGTTGGCGATGGATCTTCATCTTGCAAACGCCAATTGCCGTGGCCGCAATAGTGATCGGTTTCCTTGTCCTTCCACAATCTGGTCGCGGCGATCGCCATCCATTCGACATCGCGGGTTCGGTCTTGCTTGCTTTCGGAGTTGGCTCCGTTCTCGTGGCTCTCAATCGCGGACCAGAAATGGGCTGGACGCATCCACTTGTTCTTGCAGGGTTTATCGGGGGACCGTTGCTGCTGGTGTGGTTCGCACGTGTCGAAAGCCGGATCGAACATCCTCTTCTGCCGATGCGTTACTTCCGTCGGCGGAATTTCACCTTCCCGATGATTAATCAGTTCTTCGCGAATTTCACGTACATGGGTGGCTTCATTCTCACGCCGCTACTTCTCCACGATGTTCTCGGTTACAGCACCACGAAAACCGGATTGGTTTCGATTGCGCGACCGATCGCGTTCTCGATTGTGGGACCGATCGCTGGTTATCTCGTCATCAAATTTGGCGAGCGAACGATCGGCATGTTCGGTTCGGTTGTCCTTTTTGCGTCAATGATGACGTTGGCAATGGTTACCGCAAGTACCGGTATGTGGTGGATCGAAGGTGCACTCGTTCTTTCCGGAATCGGAATGGGTGCATGCGCTCCGGCAATGATCGCCAGCATTGCGAACTCCGTCGATAAGCGAGATCTCGGAGTAGCGAGTGCTGCATCTCAAACGGTGAGCCAGATCGGCGTTGTGGCCGGAATGCAGCTACTTCTCACAACGCAAACGATCAGCGCCTCGAATGGCAACGGCGTGTCGTCCTACGGTGCGGCGTATCACCTCGGCGCTGTCGCTGCGGTGATTGCGCTCATCGCAGCATTCTTTGTGCGCCGAACACGCCATGACGATTCGCTATCGACAGAGTCGTTCGCAGCGGTTTGAACGAACGAAATTCGATCAGTCGGCGGTGATGTCACGCAGTGCGTCGGCAAGCGCCTGAGCATTCGCGTCTGGTGCGGCAGCCGATGCCTGCATGGCCAGCATTTTTGTGAGATCGCCATCGACCTTGATGCGTCCGCCCATAAACGCCTGCATTGCTGCGGCGGCATCCTGGTCAATGAAAATCGCTCGGGCCGTCGCGTAGTCGACGGTGACGGTGAGGTCGGGGCCTTCGAGGTGGCCATCTTCGATCACGACTTCGCCTTGGGTGGTGTCGACATGACCGTGAACGTCGGCATCGAAGGGGGTGTCGGTCACGACAAGGTTCATGCGGACAGCCACTGGGGGAGCGGTGTCAGGAAGCGGCATGGTTTCCCGCAGCTCTCGTGCGGCATTCATCCAGGCGGGGCTCAGGAATGGATAGGCGGTGGCCACGGTTCCTCCACAGAATCGACGTGAAGCGTTGACCCTATCCACGTCGGGAGGGGTTGGTCCGGTCGGCATCTACGATGCACACCTATGTCCGCTCGTCTCACCCGCGACAACGTCGCAAAAGTTGCCGATCTCGCTCGGCTCAACCTCTCCGAAGCCGAACTTGAGCGCTACACCGAGCAACTCGGCGCCGTGCTTGATCACGCCGAAGATGTCGCGTCGCTCGACCTCGATGGAGTTCCGCCGACTGCGCACCCGTTGCCACTGGTGAATGTTCTGCGCGACGACGTTGTCGTCGAAGGTGTCGATCGTGACGAGGTGCTTTCGCAGGCTCCTTCGGTTGAAGACCGTCGCTTCCGCGTGCCGGCCATTCTTGGTGAGGAGCCCTGAGATGAGCGCCATTCCTTCCACCGCTCTCGAAATCGCTGCTGCTGTCCGATCCGGATCATTGTCGGCTCGTGAAGTTCTCGACGATCATCTTGCGCGTATCGATGCTCAAGACGGCGAAATCAACGCCTTCAATCTCGTGATGACCGACGAAGCTCGTGCGGCTGCGGCTGCGGTCGACGCTCGTGTTGCTGCTGGAGAAGACCCCGGCCCGTTGGCCGGTGTTCCTCTCGCGCTGAAAGACAACCTGTGCACGCGCGGAATTCCCACGACTTGTTCGAGCCGAATTCTTGAAGGATGGCGTCCGCCCTATGACGCAACTGTTGTCCAGCGCGTGAACGCAGCCGGCGCAGTTTCGATCGGCAAAACCAACCTCGACGAATTCGCCATGGGTTCGTCAACTGAAAACTCGGCATTCGGGCCAACTCGCAATCCGCGTGACACTGGCCGCGTGCCCGGTGGATCCTCGGGCGGTTCGGCCGCTGCTGTCGCTGCAGGCTTCGCTCCGATTTCTCTTGGTTCCGACACCGGTGGTTCCATTCGCCAGCCCGCGGCCCTTTGTGGCGTTGTTGGCGTCAAGCCCACTTACGGAATGGTGAGCCGCTACGGGCTCATTGCATTCGCATCCTCGCTCGACCAGATCGGGCCCTTTTCCACAACCGTTGCCGATTCTGCGTTATTGCTCGAAGCCATCGCCGGACACGACGGACGCGATTCCACATCAATCGATGCGCCGGTGCCCTCGTTGCTTGAATCTCTCGGCCAGGGCGTCGACGGACTTCGCGTTGGACTCGTTACCGAACTCATGGGCGAAGGCATTGCTCCTGATGTTGCTGCTCGTGTTCGTCAGGCCGCCGATGCGCTGACTGCAGCTGGCGCGCAAGTTGGCGAAGTGTCAGTACCTGCAGCCGCGTATGGGTTGTCGGCGTACTACCTCATTGCTCCGGCAGAAGCATCAAGCAACCTCGCTCGTTACGACGGTGTTCGCTACGGCATGAGGGTCGACGCGCCGACCACTGCTGAAATGAACGCAGCGACTCGTACTGCTGGTTTCGGCGAAGAGGTCAAGCGCCGCATCATGCTTGGCACGTATGCCCTCTCGGCGGGCTACTACGACGCGTATTACGGCAAGGCACTCAAAGTTCGCACGCTCATCGTGCGCGATTTCGAAAAGGCCTACGCCGATTTCGATCTTCTGCTCACGCCGACCTCGCCGACAACAGCGTTCAAGTTCGGTGACAAAACCGCCGATCCACTGTCGATGTATCTCAACGACATCTGCACGATTCCTACGAACTTGGCTGGTCATCCGGCAATGAGTGTCCCGTTTGGCGGTGGCTCCGACGGGATGCCGGTCGGTGTTCAGTTGCTTGCGCCTGCGCTGGGCGAGTCGACCATGTTCCGTGCTGCTGCTGTTCTTGAAGCCGCTGCTCCTGCTCTTGACGAGGTGTGGTCATGACCCTCACGTACGAACCAATCGAAGGCGAGCATTTCGTCGTTGTTAGCGAAACAACGGGCGATTCCTGGGAGATCGTTGTTGGTCTCGAAGTTCACTGCGAACTTGCCACCACAACAAAGTTGTTCTGTGGTTGTCCCAACATGTTTGGCGACGAGCCCAACACCAACGTGTGTCCGGTTTGCCTCGGACTCCCTGGCTCCTTGCCCGTGCTCAACCACAACGTCGTCGAGTTGGCGATGCGTCTCGGTCGTGCACTTCATTGCTCGGTTGAACCGTCAGTGTTTGCTCGTAAGAACTACTTCTACCCGGATATGCCGAAGGATTATCAGGTCAGTCAGTTCGATCAGCCGATCAATGTCGACGGTTGGCTCGATCTTCCCGATGGCACTCGCGTCGGTATCGAGCGTGCACATATCGAAGAAGACACTGGCAAGAACACCCACGCCGGCGGAAGCGGCCGCATTCACGGCGCCGACTATTCGCTCGTTGATTACAACCGTGCTGGTGTTCCTCTGGTCGAAATTGTTGGGCGCCCGCATATTCGGCACCCCGAACAGGCCAAGACCTACATCGACGAACTGCGCGCCATCCTTCTCACCACTGGCGCATCCGACGCCAAGATGGAAGAAGGATCGCTTCGCGTCGACGCGAACGTTTCGGTTCGACGCGTTGGCGATACCGAATTGGGCACGCGTTGCGAGGTCAAGAACTTGAACTCTCTTCGTTCTCTTGGCCGGGCCATTGAATACGAAGCACGACGTCAGGTTGACCTTCTCGAAACTGGCGAGCGCATTAAGCAAGAAACGCGCCATTGGGACGAAGGCGCGGGTCGCACCCGCGCCGGTCGTTCAAAGGAAGAGGCAGAGGACTACCGCTACTTCCAAGAACCCGACCTTGTGCCGCTTGCGCCAAGTGCGGAATGGATTGCGGCAATCGACGCTGCGATGCCGCCGCTTCCCGCAGCACGTCGCGATGCGCTAGCTCTGGCTGCAGGCGTTGCAGTTACCGAAACAAGCGTCGTCATCGCCGTGCAGCGCGATCTTGACCAACTCGCTCTTGCGACGATTGCTGCCGGAGGCGATGGAAAGCGTGTGCTCACACACGTTGAACACAACTTGTCAGGGGAAGGCGCTGTCGATCTAAACCCCGCAACCTTTGCGCAACTCGTGACGCTTGAACTGGGTGGACAACTCACAGCGACGCAGGCAAAGACCGTTCTTGCCGAGATGGTCACCTCGGGGCGTGCTCCCGATGTCATCGCGGCAGAACTTGGCTTCGAAGCCATGGATTCTTCAGAACTTGAAGGCATTGTTGACGGATTGATTGCTGAGAGCCCCGAGGAATGGGCGGACTTCTGCACCGGTGACGATAAGAAGCGCGGCAAACTTCAAGGCTTCTTTACCGGCAAGATCATGAAGGCCACCAAGGGGCAAGCTGATGGCAAAGCTGTTGCAGCGATTCTTGAATCCCGTAGGGCCGCAAGCCTCTGATCGGTTCGCCCCGTTGTTTGAGGTCATTTCTTCCGTACCCTGAGAAGATCTCGAAACCCTCAAGGAGGGAATGACATGCGTGGAACAACAAAGCGCGCGGCTTTTGCGGCACTCCTGATGGCAGGACTCATGCTTGCGGTCACCGCTTGTGGAGGATCCTCAAGCACGAGCAGCACGACGACCACTGCATCGAGCGGTGGAAGTGGTGGCGACGCGAGTAGCTGCGCCGATCTTTTCAACAAGACACAGGAACTTTCCGCAAGCATGGAATCGTCAATGACAACTACCTCGGGAAGTTCGTCGGTCGATCTCAGTTCGATCGTGACGACGCTTGATTCGTTTACCTCGAGCGTTCCGAGCGAAATTCGCGGCGACTGGACAACAATCGTTGCTGGAATCAAAACCTATGCCGATGCCGTCAAGGGCATCGATATGACGAACGTGACTGATCCGGCAACGCAGCAGAAGTTGATGGACGCTTCAGCGGCAATGGACGATGCGAAGTTCCTGCAAGCCACGAACAACATTGACGCGTGGACCGCAAAGAACTGCCCGAGTTACGCGAACAAGTAATCGGCGGCTCAGTCGACGAGTGGCACGCCGTTGGCGTCGGTGAGGTAGTTCTCGTTCTTCGTGAGAATGAGGATTCCCTCGACCAGGCCCCAGAGCGAGGCGAGTCCACAGGTGAAGATTGTGAGCACGAGCTGCAGGATCGCCTTGTTCGTATACCCCAGGTAAAAGTTGTGGGCTCCGAAGCCTCCGAGGAGGATTCCGAGGAGTCCGGCGGCGACGCGGGATTTGGGTTGATAGCCGGCCGGGGCGGTGGAAACTGCTGGTGCGGCGTAGTCGCCCCACTGGGTTCCGTCCCACCAACGCTGTTGGCCACTGCCGTCGTCATACCAACCTGCGGGCTGATTCTCTTGTGTCGTCATGGGTTGACCGTAACGACCAGCCGCTGCGATTGATAGGGGAAATGGCCCGAGTTGCCGTCGGGGGCTCCGGGCGGCAAGACTTACGACCCTGTGAGCACGACGGTCCTTACCTCGCTCGTAGTACTCCGCTAGCACACGCCGGCTTCGTCCGTCGCGTGTGCGCCCCCGGCCTCCCACTCGGGAGGCCGTTTACGTTCCGCCCGTTCGAACCGGCCCGATCCCGCTGATGCCTAGGCATCGGGGAGGACAACCATGAAAACCAACGGTGGTGCCGCACTCATCAAGGCTCTCGAACTCGAGGGCGTCGATGTGATCTTTGGTCTGCCCGGTGGCGCAATCCTGCCGGTCTACGACCCGATCATCGACTCGCCAATTCGCCACATTCTCGTTCGTCACGAACAGGGTGCAGGCCACATGGCCGAGGGTTACGCGCACGCAACTGGGCGTCCCGGTGTCGCGATGGTCACCAGCGGCCCGGCCGCGACGAACATCATCACGCCGCTCGCCGATGCCTACATGGACTCTGTGCCGATGGTTGTCATCACCGGTCAGGTCGGTACCGCAGGTATTGGTACCGACGCGTTCCAGGAAGTCGACACCGTCGGCATCACCCGTTCGGTCACCAAGCACAACGAACTCGTGACGAACGCTGCCGACATTCCGCGCATCGTGCGCGAGGCATTCCACATCGCGACGACCGGTCGTCCGGGCCCGGTGCTCATCGACATTCCGAAAGACCTCGTCGATCCCACCAACCCGAACTCGGCGCTTGATTGGTACTGGCCCGATTCGGTCGACCTCGCCGGTTACAAACCGCGTCTCGACGGTGATCCCGCGCTCATCAAGGATGCCGCGCAACTGATCATCGCTGCAGAACGTCCCGTCATCTACGCCGGTGGCGGCATTCTCAAGGCGCGCGCTGCTGAATCCCTTCTTGCGCTTGCCGAGTTGCTCGACATCCCCGTCGTCACCACACTCATGGCGCGCGGCGCGGTTCCCGACGATCATCCGCTGTGTCTCGGTATGCCGGGTATGCACGGCAACTACACCGCTGTCACCGCGATGCAGGAATCCGATCTGCTCATCGCCCTCGGTTCACGTTTCGACGACCGAGTCACCGGCAAGCTCGACGCATTCGCTGCGAACGCCAAAATCATTCACGTCGACATCGATCCTGCCGAACTCGGCAAGGTCCGTCGACCCGACGTCGGCATCACTGGCGATTGTCGTTTGGTCATTAACGAACTGATCACTGCGCTGAAGCAGATCGGTGCGCCAGAAGTGCAGCCCGATCGTTCCTCTTGGAAGTCCACCATCAGCGGATGGCAAGAGAAGTACCCGCTGTCCTACGTGCAGTCCGAACCGGGCGATTTGTTGAAGCCGCAGTACGTGCTTGAACAACTTCGTGACAACACTCCCGACGACTGCATCGTTGCATCGGGCGTTGGTCAGCATCAGATGTGGACAGCGCAGTACTGGAAGTTCAACCATCCCTATACCTGGATCAACTCTGGTGGCCTCGGAACGATGGGCTTCGCTGTTCCGGCGGCAATCGGCGCCAAGGTCGGCCGTCCCGATCGCATGGTGTGGGCTGTCGACGGTGATGGTTGTTTCCAGATGACTGCTCAGGAACTCGTTACCGCTGCGGCCGAGCGCATTCCCGTCAAGATCGCAATTCTTAACAACGCGTATCTCGGAATGGTTCGTCAGTGGCAGGAGATGTTCTACGAAGAGCGTTACAGCGAGGTCTACCTCTCGCCGGATCTTCCTGATTACAAGATGTGGGCCGAAGCCATGGGTTGTGTCGGTATGCGCGTCGAAGCTCCTGAAGATGTTCTTCCCGCGATTCAGCGTGCGAACGAAGTTGACGACCGTCCGGTTGTCATCGACTTCCGCACTGATGCTCGCGAGAAGGTCTTCCCGATGGTGCCCGCAGGCAAGTCCAACTCCGACATCGTTGTCGGGCCGGAGGATGTCCGATGAGCCCAGCAACTCGCCATCACATTCTTTCCGTACTTGTCGAAAACAAGCCGGGTGTTCTTGCCCGCGTCTCGGGTTTGTTTGCCCGTCGCGGTTTCAACATCTTCTCGCTCGCTGTCGCGCCCACCGACGACCCCACTCGTAGTCGCATCACGATCGTGGTCGATGTGGAATCGGCTCCGCTTGAGCAGATCACCAAGCAGCTCGACAAGCTCATCAACGTGCTGCAGATCGACGAACTCGCTCCCGTCGATGCGGTGGAACGCGAGCTCATGATTGTCACGGTGACGGTTTCGGCTGACTCGAAGCCCGAACTGCTTTCTCTTACCGAGGAATACAGCGGTGTGGTTCTCGACGAAGGCGGAGATCGCATCACTGTTTCTCTGGGCGGAACCCCCGAGGCGCTCGATGCTTTCACCGCCCGCATGGGGGCAGCAGTGGTGGGCTACCAGCGCACCGGCCGCATCGCCCTTCCTCGCATCGTCTGATCCCTAGTCAGTTCCGGAGTTCTGGCGCCTTTTCGTCCTGAGCCCCTTTCGTCGTAATCTCTCCAATCCGCCCTGCGGGGCGATCCAATCCCGAAACAGGAGTTCCCGTGGCCACCGTCTATTACGAAGCCGACGCCGATCGTTCATTCATCGCCGACCGCAAGGTTGCCGTCATTGGTTACGGCTCACAGGGCCATGCCCATGCGCTCAACCTCAAAGAGTCGGGCATCAACGTTGTCGTTGGTCTCCGCGACGGATCTTCCTCGAAGGCGAAGGCCGAATCCGAGGGGCTCACGGTCATGTCGATTGCTGACGCCACCAAGTGGGCCGACGCCATCATGATCCTTCTTCCCGACACCGAGCAGAAGTCGGTGTACGACGCAGAGATCGCGCCGAACCTTTCCGAAGGCGATGCACTGTTCTTCGCTCACGGATTCAACATTCGTTTCAACCGCATCGTTCCGCCTGCTGGTGTCGACGTTGTCATGGCCGCCCCCAAGGGCCCAGGTCATCTCGTGCGTCGTACCTACACCGAGGGTGGCGGCGTGCCGTGCCTCATCGCTGTTGAGCAGGACGCAACCGGTAACGCTCGCAATGTTGCGCTTGCTTACGCCGATGCAATCGGCGGCACCCGCGCCGGTGTCATTGAGACCACCTTCACCGAAGAAACCGAAACCGATCTTTTCGGCGAGCAGGCTGTTCTTTGTGGCGGCGTTGCTGCGCTTGTGCAGGCCGGTTTCGAAACCCTCACCGAGGCTGGCTACCAGCCCGAAATGGCCTACTTCGAATGTCTGCACGAGGTGAAGCTCATCGTTGACCTCATGTACGAAGAGGGAATCAGCGGTATGCGCTACTCGATCTCCGATACCGCCGAGTACGGTGATGTCACCCGTGGCCCGCGCGTCATCACGCCGTCGACCAAAGCCGAGATGAAGAAGATCCTCGACGAAATCGTTTCCGGTCAGTTCGCTGAAGAGTGGATCGCCGAATCAGAGTCGGGTCGCAAGAACTTCAACGCCCTGCGTAACGCTGGTGCTGCGCACCCAATCGAAAAGACCGGCAAGGAACTGCGCGCCATGATGCCGTGGATCTCCGCCGGTCGGAAGAGCGTTGCCGAAACTTCAGGTGGCGCACAGGACTGACCCTTACGGGTTGACTCTCGCCGACGTTGTTCGGTGGCGACGGATCGATACGACGCACCATTTGGTGTGAAGTTCAGCGGGTGGAGTGCGCGAGGGGCCTTCGGGCCCCTCCGTCGCGTCCGGAGGGGAACGTTGCGACGACGTCAGATCCGGACGATGTCGAAGCCGAGCCCTTCAACGAAGCCACCGTCTTGGGTGATGACGGGAATGGCGTGGGCCATCGCTGTTGCAGCGATCCAGGAATCGTTCACGCTCATCTTCGTCTTCGTATCCCGAAGGGTGATTCGTAATTGGGCCCACGCTTCAGCGACTTCACCATCGACTGGTAGTGGATCCAGATCTGACGCGTAGAGAAACGTAGAGAGGCGGAGTGAGCGCGCAGATGCGCTATGAGAGGTGAGCACACCGAGTCTCAGTTCGGCAATCGTCACAATGCTTACGGCGCAAACGGTGGGGACTCGATCACTGCTGTGAGGCCGGCCAGATTCGCGCGCCACGAAATACGATGTGTCGAGGAGTCCTTGAGTTTCGGACATGTCAGTCGAACTCGTCATTGTCGATGAGTTCATCGAACTCGCGGAGATCGTCGAGAAGGCCCCGATCAGCGAGGGGAAGGTTCTTGAGGAACTTCTCGGTGTTGACCCAACGTGGTTTGGTGCTGATTGGCTCGATGCGGGCAACGGGTCGACCATCGAGGGTGACAATGACGGTGTCGCCTTCGAGGACTCGATCCAACACTGATCGGGTTTCGTTGCGAAGTTCACGTGCGCCGACTGTGGGCGGGTCAGAGGTGAGAGCCATGTCGACGTTGTAGCACATGTGCGACATAGGGCGACAGGGGTCGAGTGGTCCTCTTTCCATCGGAAATCCCCGCCAAGCTCGAATTGTTGAGTTGATTGGTCGGGATTAGGCCTCTAGGGTTTCGCTCCTGTCCGACCGGGATGTGCCGGTCGATCGATGAGGAGTGACCATGAGCGACAACTGGGGTTTCGATACCCGTCAGATCCACGCCGGCCAGGAGCCCGACCCGACCACCGGTGCGCGCGCTGTCCCGATCTACCAAACGACCTCGTATCAGTTCCGCGACTCGGCTCACGCAGCGAACCTTTTCGCACTCGCCGAGATGGGCAACATCTACACCCGCCTCATGAACCCCACCACTGGTGTGTTCGAAGCGCGTATGTCCTCGCTTGAAGGTGGCACGGCGACTGCAGTGGGCATCCCGGGTGCGCTTGCAACCGCTTCAGGTCAGGCCGCCGAAACCATGGCGATCATGAACCTCGCCGAAGCAGGTAGCCACATCGTCGCTTCAGCAGCCCTCTACGGCGGCACGTACACCCTTCTCGGAAGCACCCTTCGTCGTTACGGCATTGATGTCACGTTCATTGATGATCCCGACAACCTCGATGCGTGGCGTAACGCAGTCAAGCCGAACACCAAGGCCTTCTACGGCGAGACCATCGGCAACCCTCGTAACGACGTTCTCGACATCGAGGGTGTGTCAAAGGTTGCGCACGAAGCTGGTGTTCCGCTCATCGTGGACAACACCGTCGCATCACCGTGGCTCATTCGTCCGCTTGAACTCGGCGCCGACATTGTCGTCGAATCCGCCACGAAGTTCATTGGTGGACACGGCACCTCAATCGGTGGCGTGATCATCGATGGCGGTTCATTCGACTTCGGAGCAAACGACAAGTTCCCGATGTTCACCGAACCAGACTCGAGCTACCACGGCCTGCAGTACTGGCCCGCTCTTGGCGCTGGCGCCTACATCATCAAGGCTCGAGTACATCTCCTTCGTGACATGGGCGCGGCGATCTCGCCGTTCAACTCATGGACGATGTTGCAGGGTCTTGAAACTCTCAGCCTCCGCATGGAACGCCATAACGCAAACGCCATCAAGGTGGCAGAGTTCCTTGCGGGTCATTCGCAGGTTGAAGCAGTGCAGCACGCAAGCCTTACGTCATCGCCGTGGCATGAGCGGGCCAAGAAGTACAGCGGAGGCAAGGGCTATGGCTCTGTCCCTGCGTTCGTCATCAAGGGCGGCAAGGAAGCTGGCCAGAAGTTCGTCGAAGGACTCGAACTTCACAGCCATGTTGCCAACATCGGCGACGTGCGAAGCCTTGCCATTCACCCGGCTTCGACCACCCACTCGCAGCTCACCGAAGAAGAGCAGAGCACCACTGGTGTCTACTCCGGCCTCATCCGTCTGTCAGTCGGTATCGAAGCGATCGAAGACATCATCACCGACCTTGAGAAGGGCTTCGCTGCAGCGAAGTGATCTCAACGCAACACCAGTCGTAGCGAGAGGCCCGGTCACTGACCGGGCCTCTTCGCGTTTCTGACCGGCTACGTTCGGGGGGAACAAGGGGGCGTTATGCAAGCAACTTTTGATTTCAGCGGCAAGGTCGTCATCGTTACTGGTTCGACCAAAGGGTTGGGTCGGGCAATGGTCGACGGGTTCGCCGACGCCGGAGCAAAGGTCGTCGTCAGTAGCCGTAAGCAAGACCTGTGCGATCAGGTCGCGGCCGAACTCACCGAGCGCACTGGCGCTGAGGTTCTGCCGCTCGCATGCCACGTTGGCGATTGGGATGCCATTCCCGCGTTTGTCGAAAAAGTCATTGAACGTTTCGGCCGCATCGATGTGCTCGTGAACAACGCGGGGATCAACCCAACGAGCGATTCGTTGATGGACACGAACATCGATCTGTGGCGCAAAGTATTTTCGGTGAACCTTGAAGGTCCGCTGCGCATGGCCACGTGTGTCGCTCCGCATATGCGTGAAGTTGGCGGTGGATCAATTGTGAACATCGCAACCGTTGGCGCTTATAGCGGCGGCCCCGGCGTTGGCGCCTATGGAGCATCGAAGGCGGGACTCATCAATTTGGGGCGCACGCTTTCAAAGGAACTCGCGCCATGGAACATTCGTGTCAACACGATTTGTCCGGGCCCGGTGAAGAGTGAACTCACCGAAGGCGCCGAACGCATGGCGCCTGGCTTTTACGATCGTGCTGCTTCGGCGACCTCGCTGAAGCGGGTTGCGGAAACGGCGGAGATCATTGGGCCGGTGCTCTATCTGGCCAGTGATCTTTCATCGTTTGTAACTGGCGACGACATCGTTGTTGCCGGTGGCATGCCTCGTGGCTGAAGCCGTCGTCTTTAGCGGCGAAGTTGCCGTCATCACCGGAGCGGGCGGTGGCCTCGGCCGCGCCTACGCGCACATGCTTGGTGATCGCGGTTGTCGAATAGTCGTGAATGACGTTGGCCGGCCCCACGGCGACAACGTTCCAGTTGCACAATCGGTGGTCGACGAACTTCGCGCAAAGGGCATTGAAGCTGTTGCTGATGATCACAATGCAATCACCGATGGTGCTGCGATCATCGCTTCGGCGATTGCCTCCTTCGATGCCGTCGACATTGTCGTGAACAACGCAGGCATCGGTGCTGGTTCACCAATTGGTCCGAACTCGGCGGACGAATGGCGTGAAACGATCGATGCAACACTGCAGACCTCGATCGCTGTGACGGGAGCTGCTTGGCCCCATCTCATTGAGCGCGGTGGCGGTCGAATCGTGATGACCGGTTCACCGGCCATGTTCGGGGCTTCGACAACGATTCCGTATTCGGCCACAAAGTCTTCGATGTATGGCTTCACCCGTTCGGTCGCGGCGGCAGGTCGTCGTCACGGAATCTCAGCGAACAACATCATGCCTTCGGGTCTCACGCGCCTCACGAAGTCGTTGCCGCCTGGGCCTATGGCGCAACTGTTTGCTGACCACTATCCACCAGAGGACGTCGCGTCATTCGTGACTTGGCTCTGTCACCGCTCATGCACGGTGTCAGGCGAATCGTTCTCGGTTGGCGGTGGCCGTGCGGCGCGCGTGGTGCTTTCAGAAAACCGCGGCGTGCTCGTCGATGATCAGGCACCGGAATCTTGGGCTGCACACGTCGACGAACTCATGTCGCTCGACGAGGTGGTCTTCCCGCTCTCAATGAACGACGAAGTCACTTGGCAAGCGCACACGCTTGGAAAGTCAGTGCCGGCGGAACTTGCTCCCGGCGGGCCACTCGATTGGAACCGCAAACCTCGGCCGTAGCCGAGATGCGACCTACAGGTTTTCGACCACGTAATCGACGCACTTCGTGAGCGCTTCGACGTCTTCGGGATCAATCGCCGGGAACATGGCAACACGAATCTGATTGCGACCAAGTTTGCGGTAGCTGTCGGTATCGACAATGCCGTTGGCTCGGAGCACTTTGTTGACTTCGTCGGCCGAAACCGAATCATCGAAGTCAATCGTGGCGACGACGTGGCTGCGCTCATCGGGGTTGGTGACGAACGGCGATGCATAAGACGAATCTTCCGCCCATGAGTACATGATCTCTGCAGAGCGATCGCTGCGTGATGCGGCAAAGTGCAGGCCACCGTTTTCATTCACCCACTCGACCTGTTGCACGGCAAGGAACACCGTTGCCAGTGCCGGCGTGTTGTAGGTCTGGTCTTTGCGTGAATTGTCGAGCGCGGTTGTGAGGCTCAGAGATTCGGGAATCCAACGTCCCGAGGCGCCGATGCGTTCGATGCGTTCAATGGCAGCGGGGGAGACGGCTGCGAGCCAAAGTCCGCCGTCAGACGCGAGGCACTTCTGCGGGGCGAAGTAATAGACATCGGTTTGCGACGCATCGAAACGAAGACCGCCTGCAGCCGATGTTGCATCGACGAGCACGATTGCTTTGCCTTCGGAGCCAGCGGGGCGCACCAACGGCATCGAGACGCCAGTTGACGTTTCGTTATGCGTGAGCGCGTAGGTGTCGATTGCATCGTCAACGATTGGAAGTGGATGGGTGCCAACTTCACTCTTGATGATGACCGGGTCATCGAGGAACGGAGCTGCTGCTGCGGCTTGACCAAACTTCGAGGAGAACTCGCCGAAGTTGAGGTGCTGGCTGCGGCGATCGATCAGACCAAACGTGGCGATGTCCCAGAACACGGTGGAGCCGCCGTTGCCGAGCATGATCTCGTAACCGTCGGGAAGAGCGAACATCTCGGCCAAACCGTTGCGAAGTCGGCTCACCATGTACTTGACGGTGTCCTGGCGATGGCTGGTGCCGAGGTAGTCGCGGCCCGCTTCAGCAAGGGCGGCAACGGCCTCGGGGCGAACCTTTGAGGGGCCACAACCGAAGCGGCCGTCGGCGGGAAGGAGATCGGTGGGGATGGTGAAGGGGGATGGGCTCACCTCTCCATCGTCGCATCTCAGACAGGTGGTTGCGTTACGCCGTGAGTCACATCGAATTCGCTGCAGGGGAGGGCGTCTGAACCGGTAGCGTTCTGGCGCCCACATCAGTCGATCCGAGGACTTCCCCCATGGCCCCAGAGCGCCTTTCTCGCCGAGTCTCCGCCATCACCGAATCAGCGACCCTTGCGGTCGATGCCCGAGCGAAGGCCCTGAAGGCTGCGGGCGAACCGGTCATCGGCTTTGGTGCCGGCGAGCCCGACTTCCCGACGCCTCCTCATGTGGTTGAGGCCGCGGTGGAAGCTGCTCGCGATGTCAAGAACCACCGCTACACGCCAGCGGCCGGTCTGCCGGAATTGAAAGAAGCGATCGCCGCCAAGACACTGCGTGACTCAAAGGTCGAGGTGTCGGCCAGTCAGGTGCTCGTCACCAACGGCGGAAAGCACGCGGTCTACAACACGTTCGAAGCGCTGTTGAACCCGGGTGATGAAGTTCTTCTTCCGGCGCCCTACTGGACGACCTACCCCGAGCCCATCGCTTTGGCAGGTGGTGTTTCGGTTGTTCTTCCCACCGATGTCGAGTCGGGCTTTCGCGTCACCGTCGAACAACTCGAAGCCGCGCGTACTGACAAGACCAAAGCGCTTGTGTTTGTTTCGCCTTCGAACCCAACCGGAGCGGTGTACCCGCCCGCGGAAGTTCGTGCGATTGGTGAGTGGGCGCTCAAGCACGGCATTTGGGTCATCACAGATGAGATTTATGAACACCTCACGTTCGGCGACAACGTGTTCACGTCAATCCTCGCTGAGGTCCCTGGTCTTGCCGACACCTGCGTGATTCTCAACGGCGTTGCCAAGACCTATGCCATGACCGGTTGGCGCGTTGGCTGGATGATCGGCCCGGCCGACCTCATCAAGGCCGCCACAAACCTTCAGTCGCATTCGACCTCGAACGTGGCAAACGTTTCGCAGCGCGCTGCAATTGCTGCGCTTGAAGGTGGCCTCGAATGTGTCGAGGAAATGCGTGAAGCGTTCGCGCGTCGTGCGATTCTCATTCACGGCCTTCTCAATGACATTCCCGGTGTCACCTGCATGGTGCCCCAAGGAGCGTTCTACGCATTCCCGTCGATGGAAGGTTTGTTCGGCCGCAACTTCGGTGGCGTAACACCGACGACGACTTCGGAACTGTGCGAGGTCATCCTTGACCAGGCAAAGGTTGCGCTTGTTCCCGGTGAAGCGTTCGATGCACCGGGTTATGTGCGCATTTCGTTTGCCGTGAGCGACGCCGACATCATCGAAGGCATCGGTCGCATCGCAGAACTTGTCGCCAAGAGCAGCTGATCAATCCATGACAACTGCACCGTTCGGTTCGTGGTCCTCGCCGATTACTGCCGATCTCATCGTCTCCAAGTCTGTTTCCATCGGCGAAGTGTTCGTTGGTGGCGACGATGTGTGGTGGTCCGAAGCTCGACCCGAAGAGGGTGGGCGCGTGCAGTTGGTGCGTCATCGTCCTGGCGGTGGAGCAGTTGACGTTCTGCCGGAGGAGTTCGGCGCTCGCACCCGTGTGCACGAGTACGGCGGCGGGGCATGGTGGCTGCACGGTTCTGATGTCGTCTTTGTGAACTGGTCCGATCAGCGCCTTTACCGATTGGCCGCTGGCACGTCGACCCCAACACCTCTTACGCCTGAACCAGTCGATCGTCACGGCGACCGCTATGCCGATGGCCGATTCACTGCCGATGGTCGTTGGGTCGTGTGCGTGCGTGAACGACACGAAAGCGCCGATGCCGAACCAGTCAATGAGATCGTTGCAGTGCGCGTGCACCACAACGGGGAACCTGCCGAACCAATTGTTCTCGTTTCTGGTTCCGACTTTGTTGCTGCACCGCGCGTGAATCCTTCCGGCAACGTGCTCACGTGGTTTCGTTGGAATCATCCCGATATGCCATGGGATGGCACCGAACTCTGTGTCGCGTCGATGTACGACGATCAATCCGATGACGGACAGATCGTTGTTGGTGACACTCGCGTCGTTGCTGGCGGTCGTGACGAATCCATTACGCAGCCTGAGTGGGCTCCCGATGGCTCGTTGCTCTTCATTTCCGACCGCACCGATTGGTGGAACCTTTACCAAGTCTCCGCTGATGCTGTTCATGAACTAGTTGCGAACGGAGTTGCCGTTGACGCAACTCCGATTGCGCCAGTTGACGCGGAGATCGGCGTTCCTCAATGGGTGTTCGATAACTCGCGCTACGCAGTGCTGGCTGATGGCCGCATTCTCGTTGCGTGGTTCAAGTTGGGCATTGATCACCTCGGAGTCATTCCTGCTGGTGGCGGAGCGATGGTTCCGCTCGAGTCACCGTTTACAGCGCTGTCTTCGGTGCGCGCGTTTGGTTATGGGGCTGTCGTCATTGGAGCGTCACCGACCTCCGAAGCCGTTGTCGCAGTACTCGACATTCCGTCGAAGCCCGATATCGACGGTTCGACCGCAGTTCTTTCAGCACCGCTGCGGCCCGCACGCGACTTGGGCATCGGCACCGAGTGGTATTCCACGCCTGAGCCGATCACATTCGCAACATCTGGTGATCGGTTCGCTCATGGCCTCTACTACCCACCAACAAACCCAGAGTTCACAGCGCCCGACGACGAGCGCGCGCCGCTCATTGTTCTGAGCCACGGTGGGCCCACGTCAGCTGCTCGTCCGCAACTGAACCTTGGTGTGCAGTTCTGGACGTCACGCGGCTTCGGTGTTGTCGATGTCAACTACGGCGGCTCTACTGGCTACGGCCGTTCGTATCGTCGACGTCTTATTGGCGAGTGGGGGATTGTTGATGTCGACGATTCCATCGCTGCAACGCGCCTTCTTGTTGATCGCGGTGACGCCGATCGCGATCGACTCATTATTCGCGGTGGAAGTGCAGGTGGTTTCACCACGTTGAGCGCACTTACGTTCCGTGACGTTTTCGCTGCTGGCTGCAGTCTCTACGGCGTGGCCGATCTTGAAGCGCTGGCCCGTGACACGCACAAGTTCGAAGCTCGCTATCTCGACTCACTTGTCGGACCATGGCCCTCTCGTAGCGATATCTACGCCGAGCGTTCACCGATCCATCACGTTGAAGATCTCGAATGTCCGCTGATCGTTCTGCAGGGACTCGAAGACGAAATCGTTCCGCCGAACCAATCGCAAATGATTGTTGAGGCACTCGATGCCAACGGCGTTCCGTGGGCCTATCTCGAATTCGAAGGCGAACAGCACGGTTTCCGCCAGGCCGCCACGATCAAACGAGCTCTCGAGGCCGAGGCCTACTTCTACAGCAAGGTGCTCGGTTTCGATCTTGCCGACGATGTCGAACCCATCGACATCGCTCATCTCTAAAGGGTCGCGTGCTGATGGAAGATCCCTTGGATTTTGAAACTTTTGGTTGACAGATGGATGGGCATCCGTACACTGGATTTGGTTAGGCGGAAATCATAAATAGGGACTGGTGGGAGGTTCCGATGAATAGGTTCACGTTCTCTTGGTGTGCTTGGCAAACTCTTTTTCTGAGGATTGCAATTGCCGGATTGGTGTTACTGGGGACGACTTTCGTTGTTGTAAGCCGGGACGAGAAACTCGCAGGGGCTTGGTGCACCGGATTGGTCGGGGGGGCGAACCCTTGGGTGGGACCTTCCGCAAATCACACGATGCGAATTGATAACGCATCAATCAGTAGCGCTCACTGGGTAGCAGCGAGTAACGGCGCCGGCATGTGGAATGGGGTTTCGGGCCTTACTTATGGTGCTGCGATGATGAACGGCGTCTACGGCGATTTCAACCTCTATGCCACGAATTTTGGATCATGGGGGTGGCCGAACGTGCCCGGAATCACGTTCAACTATGACTCGGCTTGGAACGTGGAGTCGTGGCCGGATCCGTCGCACGCCTACTCGCAAATATTCCTAAACAACACGTGGTCATGGAACACGAGTGGCTATCTAAACCAAAGTTCTAAAAACGCTGATGTGACGACAGTCGTAGGCCATGAAGCGGGCCATTCCGCTGGGCTCAACCATCCTGGGGCGTGTCACGTCATGTGTTGTAACGAGCCAACAAGTGTGATGAACCCGACATACACAAAGAAATGGGCAATTAATTCGGACGATATTGGAGGCCTCAATGTCTTTTATTGAAAGCGCTGTGAATCGCAGGGGACACAAATTCGCTGAGCCACGGAGATTGGGAATGCGGACCAGACATGGAATTGGAACGTGCCTGGTGCTGATCTCACTCTCGATTTGTTCGGTTGCTTGTGGCGGCTCGGCGTCGCCGTCTTCAAGTTCTGCATCTGAACCGACGACCTTGGCTGGCGGAAGTGCATACGGAGAGGATGTTTCTCTCGGCGTTTCGCTCAAGATGTCGAGCACCACGACTCCGGTCATCGCCCTTGTCACGATCGAATCAGTCGGGGTTGACTACAGCAGTCCGTTTGGGGCCGAGCTGAACGCTCCCCAAACGTCGCTTTCGGTCACGCCGGTCCGAGTCGCTGTTACTCGTGTTTTCCGAAATGAGAACGATCTTGACGTGTCGCAGGGGCTCGTGCTGCGTGACTTTGCGGGCTTCTCCTACGACGAAGGCCGGCTCTCGGAGATGCCGATTGGCACAACGATGATCGTGTTCATTCAGGAACCTGCATCAAGACTCAGTGATGGCGCACAGACTGCGATCGGCGCCTTTGTCGTGCGCGATGGAGTCGTCTTTGATCGTGCATCGGGCCAGGAAGTCTCGCTTGCGGGAATCAGCGAGTATCTGGCGAATCCGGACGCGATCCCCGCCCCAATGCTTGGAGGCTGAGACCAAGCACTTCGTTCAAAACGTGGGTTCGTTTGGCGACCAGACGGTCGGCCCGTAAGGATGGACCCCTATGGCACGGATCCTTGTTACTGAAACCATCGCTGACGGCGGCCTCGACCGCCTTCGCGCTGCTGGCCACACCGTCGATGTGCAGGAGGGCCTGAGCCCCGAGCAGCTGATCGAGGCCATCAAGGGAGCCCACGCGCTCATCATCCGTTCGGCCACTGATGTCACCGCCGAGGTGCTCGCTGCTGGAACCGACCTCATCGTGGTTGGTCGCGCAGGTATCGGTCTCGACAATGTCGACACCAAAGCCGCCACGGAACGCGGCGTGATGGTCGTGAACGCGCCGCAGTCAAACATTCTTTCCGCCGCCGAACACACCATGGCGTTGTTGCTTTCGATGGCTCGCAATGTTCCCCAGGCTCATGCTGCGCTTGTCGCCGGTCGCTGGGAACGCAGTCGTTGGACAGGCGTTGAACTCGCCGACAAGACCCTCGGCGTTGTCGGCCTCGGTCGTATCGGAAAGCTCGTTGCACAGCGGGCAATGGCATTCGGCATGAAGATCGTCGCATACGACCCCTTTGTGTCTCCCGAGATGGCCCGCAAAATGAACATTGACATTGTCGATCTCGACACATTGCTCGCTGTTTCCGATTTCGTGACATTGCATGTGGCCAAGACACCCGAGACCGTTGGCCTTCTGAATGCCGAGCGTTTGGCGAAGGCTAAGAAGGGCATTCGCATTGTCAATGTGGCGCGTGGAGGCATCATCGTTGAAAGCGACCTTGCCGACGCCATTCGTTCCGGTCATGTTGGCGGCGCCGCTATTGACGTGTTCGACAAAGAGCCGACGACCGAGTCGCCACTGTTCGAACTTCCCGAGGTCGTTGTTACGCCGCATCTCGGTGCCAGCACGCACGAAGCACAAGACAAGGCCGGCGACACCATCGCCGAAATGGTTGGCCTTGCGCTTGCCGGAGAGTTTGTTCCGTTTGCTGTGAACGTGAACGCGGCTGAAGCCAGCGAAACCGTTCGTCCGTTCCTTTCACTCGCTGAACGACTCGGTGCAACGTTTGGCGGACTCGCCACTGGTGTTGAGGCGCTCGAGGTTTCCTATGAAGGTGAAATCGGCGGCTACGACACGCGCATCTTGACGCTGTCGTTGCTCAAGGGATTCTTTGGTCGTATTAGCGATGATCCGGTGTCCTATGTCAACGCGCCGAAGATGGCTGAAGAGCGCGGCATCACCGTGACCGAAACCACCACGACCACGGCGCATAACTTCGTGAACCTCATCACCATTCGTGGCGGCGCGCATTCACTTGCCGGCACCCTTATGGGTCTTGATGGCGAAGCTCGTCTCGTGATGGTCGACGATCACCGCGTTGATGTTCCGCCGGCCAACCACATGCTCGTGGTTCGCAATGACGATCGTCCCGGCATGATCGGCCTCGTTGGCACGATCGTGGGCGAAGCCGGTCTGAATATTGCTGACATGGACGTCGGCCAGGCCCCGAACGGCGCCTCAGCGATGATGGTTCTCTCCATCACCGACGCCGTGCCGGCTGAGGTGTGCGAGCGCCTCCGTGCGGTCGAAGGCATCGTTTCCGTCGACGCCATCTAAGGGGCAAAGCCTCTTTGTGGCAGCGGGGGAGTGCACCATGGTTGCAATCGGCGGTTGCGCCCGGCAGACTCTTGCCATGCGTTCTTTTGCTCTGGAGCTTCTACTTCGTTAGGCGGGTGCCACATATGGCGCCTGCCAACCTCCTGCGCCCTCGGGCCGGGGGGTTTTTTCGTTCTCCGGCCTGTTTCCGTTTCTTCCCCAAAAAGCACTACCTGCCCCGAAAGGCACCGTTATGAGTTCCACCTCCGACACCACCGCAAACAACGACAGGGTCATCATTTTTGATACGACCCTTCGTGACGGCGAACAGTCTCCGGGAATCTCGCTCGATCAGGGTGAGAAGGTTGAAATCGCGGAACAACTCGCTCGTCTTGGTGTCGATGTCATCGAGGCCGGTTTCCCGATCGCTAGCCAGGGCGACTTCGAGTCCGTGCAGGCCATCGCGAAGTCCGTGCGCGGACCAGTGATTTGTGGTCTGTCTCGTACGGCGCTGGGCGATGTCGATCGTTGTTGGGAAGCCATCGAGTCGGCAGAGCGTCGCCGCATTCACGTGTTCATCGCCACGAGCGAAACACATATGAAGCACAAGCTGCGCATGACTCCCGACCAGGTCAAGGCTGAAGCGGCATCGGGTGTGGCTCGCGCTCGTTCGTATACCGAAGATGTCGAGTTCTCGCCAGAAGACGCGTCGCGTTCTGATTTCGACTTCATGTGCGAGGTTCTGCAGATCGCAGTCGACAATGGCGCGACCACGCTGAACATTCCCGACACCGTTGGTTTCGCGGTTCCACAGGAATACGCCGAGCGCCTGGCCAATGTCCGCAAGGTCGTCAAAGGCGACTACATCATCTCCACCCATTGCCATAACGATCTGGGTATGGCTGTTGCCAACTCTCTGGCTGCAGTGCAGTTGGGTGCACGTCAGGTCGAATGTGCGATCAACGGTCTGGGCGAGCGTGCCGGTAACGCAGCGCTGGAAGAAATCGTGATGGCGCTTCGCACGCGTTCGGATTACTTCGGCGGAATTGATACCGGCATCAAGTCCGAGGAACTGGCTCGTACTTCGCGTTTGGTCAGCCGCCTCACTGCCTATCCCGTTCAGTACAACAAGGCCGTTGTTGGCCGAAATGCGTTCGCGCACGAATCGGGTATCCATCAGCACGGCGTCCTGAATGAACGCACGACCTACGAAATCATGGACCCTGCTGCAGTTGGTCAGGGCGAGTCGAAAATCGTTCTGGGCAAGCATTCGGGCCGCCACGCGTTTGCCGACACCTTGAAGAAGATGGGTTACGACCTGCACGGGGATGCACTCAATCAGGTGTTCGCCCGATTCAAGGAACTGGCCGATCGCAAAGTTGAACTGAGCGATGCTGATCTCGAAGCGTTAGTCGCCGAGGAAATGGGCGACACCGTTCGTTACGCGTTCTCACTCGTCTCGCTCGATAGCCACGGTGGGTCGAGCTCGACACCAACCGCAACGATCGTGCTTGATCACGACGGCAAGAAAATCGAAGCAACCGCGGCAGGATCAGGAATGGTCGACGCCGCGTGTGCCGCAATTCGTCAGGCCACGGGCATCGAAGGAACCCTCACCGATTACGCCGTCACCTCGGTGACTGGTGGCGTCGACGCATTGGCCGATGTTGCGCTGCGCTTCGAGGTCGATGGTGTTTCGATGCCCGGTCGTGGACTTTCGACCGATGTGGTCGAGGCCTCGGCCCGAGCATTGCTCAATGCACTGAATCGCATTGTGCGGGTTCGTGACACTGGCGAAGACCCGACCGCGGTATCGCGGCCGGGCTCGCTCAGTTAGTTCAACGATTCGTTGCTGGCATCCACGCGGGGCGGGTTGCCTCGAACGCGGTGATCGCGTCGACGTGCTGCAGAGTGATGCCGATGTCGTCGAGTCCATTCAGGAATCGTTCCTGGGTGGAATCGTCGAGCGGAAACTCGATGTCGATGTCGAGTGCAGGAACCACAACGCGCTTGGTGGCGATGTCGATCGTGATCTCAACGGTCGGGTCGGCTTCAACGGCACGAAGGATGCGATCGCTGACGTCGGCGGGAAGTACGACGGGAACGAGTCCGTTCTTCGCGGAGTTGTTGCGGAAGATGTCGCCGAAACGAGGAGCGATCACGGCCGCAAATCCGTAATCCATGATTGACCACACAGCATGTTCGCGAGATGAACCCACGCCGAAGTTGGCGCCGGCCACAAGGATGTTGGCATCGCCGAACTGTGGGAGGTTCATGACGAATTCCGGATCTTCACGCCATTCGGAGAACAGGCCCTGGCCGAAGCCGGTGCGCTCAACGCGCTTGAGCCAATCGCTCGGGATGATCTGATCGGTATCGACATCGGAACGGTCGAGTGGAAGTGCGGTTCCGGTGATGGTGATAACTGGTTCCATGATCTTCTCAGTTCTCTCAGGCCAGATCGCGAGGATCGGCAAAGGTTCCAGCGATAGCGGTTGCTGCAGCGACGGCAGGTGAAACAAGGTGCGTGCGGCCACCCTTGCCCTGACGTCCTTCGAAGTTGCGGTTCGAGGTTGAAGCGGAACGCTCGCCCGGTGACAACTTGTCCGGGTTCATGGCGAGACACATCGAACAGCCCGGTTCACGCCAATCGAAACCAGCCGCAGTGAAGATCTTGTCGAGGCCTTCAGCTTCGGCTTGACCCTTCACGACAAACGAACCGGGCACGACCATGGCGCGCACTCCAGCGGCAACCTGACGACCCTCGGCGACCGCAGCTGCGGCACGAAGGTCTTCGATGCGACTGTTGGTGCATGAACCGATGAACACGGTCTGTACGGGGATGTCTTTGATCGGTGTTCCAGCAGTGAGGCCCATGTATTCGAGCGCACGTGCTGCGGCATCGCGATCGGCTGAATCGGCGAACGACGCAGGTTCGGGAACATTGGCATCAAGTTCGATGACCTGGCCGGGGTTGGTGCCCCACGAAACAAACGGACGCAGTTTCGTTGCATCGATGTCGACAACCTTGTCGAAGACAGCGCCTTCGTCGGTGGGCAGCGTGCGCCAGTAGGCAACAGCCGCGTCCCAATCGTCACCGGTCGGGGCGTACTTGCGTCCCTTGAGGTACTCGAACGTTGTTTCATCAGGAGCGATGAGGCCGGCCTTTGCGCCAGCTTCGATCGACATGTTGCAGACGGTCATGCGACCTTCCATCGACAGCGAACGGATGGCTTCGCCTCGGTATTCGATGACCGAACCGATGCCGCCGCCGGTGCCGATGCGCCCGATGATCGCGAGCACGAGATCCTTGGCGGTAACGCCATCGGGAAGCGCGCCGTTCACATTGACGGCCATCGTCGAAGCCGGATGTTGGGGGAGCGTTTGTGTGGCCATGACATGCTCAACCTCGGAGGTACCGATGCCGAAGGCCAGCGCACCGAATGCGCCATGGGTTGCGGTGTGGCTATCGCCGCACACGATGGTCATGCCCGGCATGGTCAGACCTTGCTCCGGGCCGATCACGTGAACGATGCCCTGACCAGGTGTGCCCATTGCATGTTCGACGATGCCGAACTCTGAGGTGTTGGCACGCAACACATCGACCTGCTTGCGCGAGATGGGGTCGGCGATGGGCTGATCGATATCAGAGGTGGGAACGTTGTGATCTTCAGTAGCGACAGTGAGTTCTGGGCGACGAACGCCACGACCGTTGAGACGCAGACCATCGAAGGCCTGTGGCGAAGTCACCTCATGGACAAGGTGGAGGTCGATGTAGAGGACATCGGGTTCGCCATCGGCACGATGCACGATGTGATCGTCCCAAAGCTTCTGAGAGAGGGTTCTCGGGGCCATGTGCTGCTCCTGTTCGGGAGATGGACCGGGGCCGACGGTGACGTGGGCTCAGGACGGCGCAGTTTGTGTCTCACATAATGGGACGCTAGTCTTGCTCCGTGGGAAACACTGTAGGCGGTGTCGGAGTCCTTGACAAGGCGATTGATGTTCTTGCCGCGCTCGAGCTTCAGCCTCGATCGTTGTCCGAACTTGTGGTCGTAACTGGACTGCCTCGCGCGACCGCACATCGACTCGCGACGGCGCTTGAACAGCATGGTCTCGTGCGGCGTGACGGCGATGGGCGATTCATGCTGGGAACGCGTCTGCTCTCGCTTGGCCAGGCGGCTGCAGAAACCTGGCCGCTTGCGACCGCAGCAGCGGTTCCTCTGGCGACGTTGCGTGATGAAACCGGTGAAAGCGTGCAGCTCTTTGTGCGTGATGGTGAGGAGCGAGTCTGCATTGCTGCTCTGCAATCACTTCATGGTTTGCGAACCATTGTTCCGCTCGGCGCTCGACTTCCACTTTCGGCGGGTTCGGCAGCGCGCGTCCTTACAGAAGATGTCGGAGCAATTGGCGAGTGGGCACAAAGTGTTGGAGAACGCGAGGCCGGTGTCGCGTCGGTCTCTGCCCCGGTTCGTGATTCGGGCGGTCGAATCGTCGCTGCAGTCAGCGTTTCTGGCCCGATTGAGAGAACCACGAAACAGCCGGGCAAGCGGTACGGTGCCTTTGTGGTCAACGCAGCCCGCCAGATCGAAGTGAATGCCGGTCTTCGAGGCGCAGGCGCATGACCGAACGTCCGCTCGCAGCAATTGATATTGGAACCAACTCGTTCCACATGGTTGTCGCTCGAGTGGGCGAAGTTTCTGTTGCCGGCGAGTTCATCGGGCCAGCATTCGAGGTCATCGCCCGAGAAAAGGAAATGGTTCGCTTGGGCTCGAGCTCTGGCGACATGAAAGAACTCTCTGAAGAGGCGATCGATCGCGGCGTGCTCGCGCTGAAGCGTCTAGTGAAGATCGCTGCAATTCACGATGCCGATGTTGTTGCTGTTGCGACAAGTGCCGTGCGCGAAGCCGAGAACGCCGATGTCTTTATTGACCGCGCTCGTGACGAAGCAGGCGTGGTTGTCGATGTGATCGCTGGGGTCGAAGAGGCCCGACTTATTCACATTGGTGTGCTGCAAGCGGTGCCAGTGTTTGATCAGCGACTTGTTGTTATCGATATCGGCGGCGGCAGCACGGAAATTCTCGTTGGCGAGCAGGGTGAAACGTTGGCTGCCGGCAGTTTCAAACTTGGAGCAATTCGTCTCACTCGTCGCTTCTTCCGGGGAGAACGCCTGCATCCTGGTGCGGTGGAGTCCTGTCGCCGGCATATCCGCTCAGTGATGGCGCCAATGGTGCGTGAAGTCGAACGAGTCGGATTTGGTGTAGCGATTGCGTCATCGGGAACGGCCGAAACGGTTGCATCTCTGGTGAATTCGCAGCGAGGAAATGCCTCTCCCCGCACGCTGAACAACTTCGTGATGACTCGAGATGAAATCAAGGAAGCTGTGCGGGCACTTGTTTCTGCGAGTTCGGTCGAGGAACGACGAGCAATCCGAGGAATGGATCCCAGTCGCGCCGACATCATCCTTGCGGGCGCGCTCATCCTTGAACAGGCCGTTGAGGAACTGGGCATCGACGAAATCGTGATTTCCGACAACGCGTTGCGTGAGGGAGTGCTTCTCGATGCACTTTCTCGACGTCGCGGCGCGACTCTTCATCACTTGCGCGACTTACGTCGGCGCAGTGTGCTTCATCTTGCCGAGTCAATGGATGATGACGTCGACCACTCGATGCGAGCAGCTGGCTTCGCCCTCGACCTTTTCGATGAAACGTCTTCGCTTCATGGTCTCGGCGACGATTCGCGAGAACTGCTCGAGGCCGGTGCGCTCCTCGCCAACGTGGGGCTTTCGGTGTCGCACTCCGAGCATCACAAACATTCGTATTACGTGATTCGTCACTCCGATCGTCTCGCTGGTTTTACCGACCACGAAATCGAACTCATTGCTCAGATTGCGCGCTATCACCGCAAGAGCGCTCCGAAACTGAAACACCCGGAGTTCGCTCATCTTTGGCCCGATGATCAGGCACGGGTACGTATTCTCGCCGGTCTCCTTCGGGTTGCAATCGCGCTTGATCGCTCGCATAAGGGCAGAGTCGAGCGCATCGTTGTCTCTGCGGACGAAGGAGCAGACGAGGTTGTGGTAGCGGTGAAACAGCGCGATGGGCTGGACGTCGACCTTGAGGTGCAAACCGCCGAAGACCGAAAAGGACTTCTCGAAGACGTCTTAGGTCGACGCGTTCGGTTTAGTAGTTGAACGTGGTGCGCTTCCGTCTGACTTTCGGAAGCGCAATTTTTGGTGCGTCAATGCTGCTTGCCGGATGTTTGGTGAACCAGCGCAGCCTTGGCGCCGCAGAGAAACTCACACCGTCGGCTCCGACAATCGTTACTCCGACTCTCAACAACGTTTCGTACGGTCCGGAGAGTCATCAGCATCTCGACATCTACCGTCCTGAAGGAATGCCGCGAGGCACGATCGTTTACTTCCATGCAGGCGGTTGGTGTTGTGGCGACGAGGACGATGTCGACGCGCTAATCCTCTCGCAGATTGATCGTGGCTTCGCTGTCGTTTCGGTTCACTACGGACTCGCCCTTGAAGAAACTGCGGAAGAAATGAACGATGACGCCGACCGTTCGATCCGCTGGGTGAAGGCGCACGAAAGTGAGTGGGGCGCGCAGGCCAAGCCTGTGCTCGTTTCCGGTGGATCGGCTGGAGGCAACGTTGCTCTGCTGATGGGGAGCGCTCCAGGAGTCTTTGTTGAAGCGAACCTTCCGCCTGAACTTGCGGCAATGAGTCCGACTGTCGATGGCGTGATCTCATTTGTTGGGCCTTCAGATCTGCGCCCGTATGTCAACGGCCAGATCCCGCCGGCAGGCCTCGATGGGCAGCAACTCGTCGAGGACTATCTCGACTGTTCGAACCGTGGGAGTTTCAAACGCGGGACGACAACACCCATGTCTGCGTGCACGGAGTTGCGTTCGTTGCGGTTTAGTCCGCTGTTCTGGGCGTCGCTTCACGTGTGGGAGAACGATCTACCACCGGTCTATCTCGGTTACGGCGTGAATGACGCCCTGGTTCCGCCTTCGAGCCAAGCAATTCCACTTGCAGATGTCTGGGCAATGTCGGCGGGATCGGCGAACACGTGGCTTGATCTTGCAAACAGCACGCACAATGTCACTTTTGAGCTCAACGCGACTGCGTTCAATCGTTGGATGAATCAGTTCAACTGAGTCGGGCGGCAACGTCTTGGCACGCGCTCAACAGCACATCGGCAAATCGTTCGGGACGAGTCGCGCACATGTCGTGGCGCCCGCTGACTTCGAAAACGTTTGTGCCTGAAATCGCGTCAGCAAGTTGGCGTTGGCGATGGGGTGGGACGGTTTCGTCGCGAGTTGTGACTACAACTGCAGTCGGCACATTGACTGTTTCGATCCAGTTGCGAGCGTCATAGGACGCAACATCGTGGCCGGCCTCGAGCATGATTCGAAGGTCGTTCTGGCGCGCTTGTTCGCGTGCCCAGTTTCCTAACGGCGTCGTGTCGTATTTGGAAACGAGCACTCGTTCCGAAACTCGTCGGTTGACTGAAGATGGGGCCACTCGCGTTGCGAACGAAAGTCCGGTCACGACTCCGCTAAGAGCACGCTCGCCGCGACGATCGCGGAATCTTGCTGCAGTCGCACACAGCACGAGACCTTCGATCATTTTTGGATGGCGTCTCCAGAGCAACTGAGCGATCGGTCCGCCCATCGAATAGCCGACGGCGATTGCGCGTTCGATGCCGAGAACTTCAAGAACCGCAGCCGCATCATCAGCGCAGTCTTCGAGTTTGAATCGACGCCGACTTCGGATGCCTTGTCCGTGGCCGCGATGATCCATCGCAACCACGTTGAACTCGCGCTGCAGCGATTCGTAGGTTCCAAACCAATTCAGCGCGGAATTCGCGGTCCACCCGTGCAGCAGAAGAAGCGTGGGCGCGCCGGGAGGGCCGGCGGCTTCGCGAATCCAGGTGGTCCCGCGATCGGGCAGATCCAGAGCGCGACCCTCGGGAAGACCTGGGGTCAGGAACGGCGTGGACCCAGGAAGCGCGGGCGACATATGAACGAAGCCGTCAGGCTTCGATAGCGACGATTTCGACCTTGAGGACGCCGCCCGGAGCTTCGAAGTCGACGATGTCGCCGACTTTGGCGCCCATGAGGGCGACACCGAGAGGGGACCCGGGCGTGAGCACTTCGAGCTCGCCACGTTCCTCGACTGAACCGACCAGAAGGCGTTCGACCTCGTCATCGCCTTCGTAGCGGATGCTGACGATCACGCCGGCAACGACTGCGGAGCCATCGGCGGCCTCGACGATTTCGGCATCGAGAAGGAGTGCCTCGAGTTGGCGGATCCGGGCTTCCATCTTGCCCTGCTCCTCTTTGGCGGCGTGGTAGTCGCCATTTTCGGAGAGATCGCCCATTTCGCGGGCGGCCTGGATCTTGCGGGCAATATCGACCCGACCATGGGTGGTGAGCTGCTCATGTTCGGCGCTCAGCCGGTCGTGGGTCTGTTGGGTGAACTGGTGGACGTCGGCCATCTCGCCAGCGTACAAGGCACCCGTGGAACTCGCCTAGGGCGCCGGAAGGGGGTCGGGCTAGAGTCATGAGCCATGTCCACACCGAGCCCACGCCGTTCGCGCTCCATCGTGATCATTCGCTAGCGCACGCCGAACCCGGTGTGCGCCCTCGGCCGTCCACCCCGGTGGGCGGCTTTCTCGTTCCAGCACAGGTCTCGTCCCAAGTTCCTCAGTACTGCCCTCATCTGCACAGCAACCAATCGGAGTCATCGTGAGTCACAGAATCGGAGTCATCCCCGGAGACGGAATCGGCCATGAGGTCATCCCCGTGGCTCTCAATGTCATCCGCGCTGCAGGCGTTGAACTCGATTGCGTCGATTACGACCTCGGTGGCGCTCGTTATCTGCGCGACGGCGTCGTACTCGACGATGCAACGGTCGAAGAGTGGCGCGGTCTTGATGCGCTGCTTCTCGGAGCGGTGGGAACTCCCGATGTTCCACCAGGCGTCATTGAGCGCGGGCTTCTTCTCAAGATGCGATTCGATCTCGACCTGTATGTGAACCAGCGTCCGTTTCTCGCACCCGACGGTTCGCACGATTTCATCGTGATCCGTGAAAACACCGAAGGCACCTATGCCGGCGAAGGTGGCTTCCTGCGCAAGAACACACCGTTTGAGGTCGCAACGCAGGGATCGGTCAATACTCGTCATGGCGTAGAGCGTTGTGTTCGTTACGCATTCGAACTTGCGCGCAGTCGCGATCGCAAGCACCTCACGCTGGTGCACAAGACCAATGTTCTGACGTTTGCTGGCGATCTTTGGGAGCGCACGTTCAACGAGGTCGCTGCCGAGTATCCCGATGTCTCCACCGCTTACAACCATGTCGATGCGGCCTGCATCTACTTCGTTGAAGATCCAAAGCGTTACGACGTCATTGTCACCGACAATTTGTTCGGCGACATTCTCACCGATCTTGGTGGAGCTGTTTCTGGCGGAATCGGTTTCGCTTCCTCGGGCAACCTCAATCCCGATCGCACCAGCCCGTCAATGTTTGAGCCCGTACATGGTTCGGCGCCCGATATCGCAGGCCAGAACAAGGCAAACCCCGTCGCCGCGATTCTTTCGGCGGCGATGATGCTCGAATTCCTCGGTGAAGACGCGGCCGCTACCGCAATCCGTAAGGCCTGTTCCGACACCGAAACCCTCACTGGTTCCACTACCGAAATCGGCGACCTTGTCGTCGCTCGTCTCTGAGAGGCAACGCAATGCCCATTACGCCAACCCACAAGATTTGGATGAACGGAACGCTCGTCGATTGGGACGACGCGAAGATTCACGTTCTTACGCACACTCTTCATTACGGCATGGGTGTGTTTGAAGGAGTTCGTGCCTACGAGACCCCGAAGGGGCCTGCGGTGTTCCGTCTCACCGAACACATGGAGCGACTGCACAACTCAGCAAAGATCCTTGGCATGGACATGCCCTACTCGGTCGACGAGTTGGTGCAGGCAACCAAGGACGTCGTGAAGGCTTCTGGTCTTCCGTCGGCCTACATCCGCCCCATCGCGTACTACGGCTACGGCGAAATGGGCCTCAACACGCTTCCGTGTTCAGTTGATGTTGCCATTGCCTGCTGGCCGTGGGGCGCCTATCTCGGCGAAGACGCTCTCACTAAGGGCATCAGCACGAAAATCTCGTCCTGGACTCGTCACGATCACAACACGATGCCGCCGGCGGCCAAGACCACTGGTAATTACGTGAACTCTTCGCTCGCCAAGGTCGAAGCGCTCAAGGGTGGTTACGACGAAGCAATCATGCTCAACCCACAAGGTTTCGTGAGCGAATGCACCGGCGAAAACATTTTCGTTGCGCGAGACGGCGTGTTCATTACGCCGCCAATCGCTGCAGGTGCGCTCGAAGGCATCACCCAAGACAGCGTCATGACTATCGGACGCGATCTTGGGTATGAGTTCCGCGTCGATTACCTCACGCGTTCCGATCTCTACGTTGCAGAAGAAATTTTCTTGTGTGGAACTGCGGCCGAAGTTTCCGCCGTGAACGCAGTCGACGATCGTCCGGTTCCGTGCCCCGGCCCGATGACCTCGGCCATCGCTGCTGAATACGGCCGCGTTGTTCGCGGACAGGTTCCCCGTTACGAGGACTGGTTGGAGTATGTCCACTAAGAACGGTTCAACGCCGGAACTTCCGTTGTTGCCTTCGTCGGTCGAAATCTTCGACACGACGCTGCGCGACGGCGCCCAGTTCGAAGGCATTTCACTCACCGTCGAAGACAAACTCCGAGTTGCCGAACAACTCGATTGGCTCGGCGTTCGTTGGATCGAGGGTGGGTACCCCCAAGCCAACCCGAAGGACGAAGAGTTCTTCCAGCGGGCCCCATCTGAATTGAAACTCACGAACGCGGAACTGGTTGCGTTTGGTTCAACGCGTCGTCCCGCCGGCAAGGTCGATGTCGACCCCACGCTGGCGGCACTCGTTGGGGCCGGAACATCGACGGTATGCATCGTTGGTAAAAGCTGGGACTTTCATGTCACCGAAGCCCTGCGCACGACGCTCGATGAAGGCATCGCAATGGTTGCCGAATCAGTCGCGTTCTTGAAGTCCGAAGGCTTGCGCGTGTTTTTCGATGCCGAACATTTCTTCGACGGCTACAAGGCCAACGCCGAATACGCGCTTCGTGTTCTCGAAGCAGCGATGGTGAATGACGCTGATTGTGTTGTGCTTTGCGACACCAACGGCGGGTCTCTTCCACACGAGGTCCAGCACATCGTGTCCGAAGTCGTTTCGTTCGTCGGGGGCGCGACTGGCGTTGGCATCCACACTCAGAATGATTCTGGTTGTGCCGTTGCGAACTCTGTTGCTGCCGTTGTTGGTGGTGCGACCCAGGTGCAGGGCACCATCAACGGCTACGGCGAACGCACCGGTAACGCCAACCTCATGACGGTCATCCCTGACCTCACGCTCAAACTTGGTGTGGCCACGTTGCCCGAAGGCCATCTCGACCGACTCACGGTTGTGAGCCATCGCGTTGCCGAACTGGTCAACCTTCCGCCGCATCCAGCCGACCCGTACGTGGGCGCATCAGCATTTGCTCATAAGGGTGGGCTGCACACCTCAGCACTTGGTCGTGCTGGCGGCGCAACCTACGAGCACATCGATCCTTCGATCGTAGGCAATCACACCCGTGTGCTCGTTTCTGATCTTGGCGGACGCGCCGGTATGGCAATGAAGGCCGACGAATTCGGTGTCGAGCTCGACGATCCATCGGTTGCCGCACTTTCCGAAGAGCTCAAACAGCTCGAGGCCGAAGGTTGGCTTTTCGAATCGGCCGATGCATCGCTCGAACTTCGCATGCGTCGCGCCACTGGTTGGGTGCAGGACTTCTTCGAGGTCGAGGAATATCGCGTTTCAAGTTTCCATCGTGAAGGTCCCGCCATGCCCGAAGGCGGGGTTGAAGTCAGCACCGAAGCAACCGTGAAACTCTGGATCGACGGCGAGCGCGTCTCCGCCGTTGGCGAAGGCAATGGCCCCGTCAATGCACTCGATGCAGCGGTGCGCCGCGCACTCAACGGTCGATTCCCAGCGCTCGAACGTATCCACCTCACCGACTTCAAGGTGCGTGTTGTCGACGGCGGTGCTGCGACAGGTGCGGTGGTTCGCGTGCTTATCGATTCCACCAATGGCGACCGTGTCTGGACCACTGTTGGTGTCGATAGCAATGTCATCGAGGCCTCATGGCAGGCGCTCATGGACTCCATTCAGTTCGGCTTGGTCCACGCCGACGATCTCGCCGGGTAGATTCACCACCAATGGCTGCTCCTGATTACGTTCCCGCTCCCGTCGACGATCCTGCTCGTGTGTACCAGTCGCCTCCGTGGCGTTCCGAGTCTTGGATGGCTGACCGCCCAGCAGAGATCATCGGTCGTCAGCCTCTTGGTCCTCGTCTCGGCGATCCGGGTCCCGATCAGGGCTTTGCCCTTCGCTTGGCCCGTCAGGTCCGAGGCCGTCTTGTGCTGACCTCGGTCGAGTCTGAAGACGATGCCATCGCTGGCAGTGTTGCCATCGCAATGCGTCGCTCTGCAATGTTCGGTCGTGCGCCGGCGATTCACGACCTCACGGTTGCACTCACACTTTGGGGCTTCCTGTCCGAAGCCCCGGCTGAACTTGTTGCTGTGCGTGCCCAGGTGTTTGCCGCTGTTGCAAGCACGCACCACTACATGGAACGTCGTGCAATCGTCGATGCAGCGCCTGACGAGGTCCTGCGTCTCGATCCCGCGTCAGTCGACGCTCTTGTTCGCAACGAACCGTCGCGAATCATGGCCATGGCCAACGCCGCGTTGGCGGGCCAGTCTCACGACGAGCACGCCTGAGTATCCCGAGCCATTACGGCTCAGTGGGGAACGGTGGCTGTTAGGGCTTTGCTGCTGCGCTTGAACCCGTGGTTTTCGCGGACCACGAAGCAGGAGTCGTTGCGAAGATATCGATCGGTGTACCTGCGGGAACTTTCTCGGCGATTTTGATCACCACGTCATTGGGGATTCGCACGCACCCATTCGACGCTTTCGTACCGACGAGTTCGGGTTGATTTGTTCCGTGGAACGCGACCTGCGGAAGGCCACTGTCGAAGGTGTCAAGCACTTCGCTGTAGCCGTTGGTCGGCAGAATCCAAGCGCCATAAATGCCGGTATCAGAAGAGTTCTTGATCTTTTCAGTGATGAAAAAGTGCCCGAGCGGTGTCGGCGTTGCATCCTTGCCAATGACGACATCGGTTTCAACGAACACATTGGCGCCCTCGAAGACCTTGAGGTGGAAGGTCGAAAGATCAAGCTCCATGCGATATTCAGTTGCGGCGATTGTGACATCGTCGGCTTTAATCCAGCCCGTGGTGTGGTTCGGGCGAGCGGTGATGAGAACCTTCATGTACTCGCCCTGGTTTTCAAGAACATCGAAGACGAGTGGGTTCTTGTAATAGGTCGGGTTCGTGAATTCGTAACCGTCTGCGGTTTTCTTCACGCCTGCGGAGTTGAGTCCGTTGCGAGGAATGGCCGGAACCTTCGGAGCAACCGTGCTCGATGTGCTGGATGTGCTGGATGTGCTCGACGGGGGAGTCGTGGCGACGCTCTTGGGCAGTTCGGCCAGCACCGTGAGCTTTGAACCCTTGGCGGTTGCGTAGGTGGTTTGGTACGGCGTGGAGACAGCGGTTGTCGATGACTCTTCCACTGAGGTATCGGTCGAAGACTTCTTGCCGTCGGAACACGAGGCCGCACCAACGACCAGCGCCAATGACATGGCGACGATGGCCAGTGGTCGGAAGCGACGCAGAAGGACAGACGAGTTCATGTGATGCTCCGAGCGAAATGTGGGGGAGAAGGCCCGATCGACCCGGAAACGGTCCGAATCGGCGGCCCGACCAGATGATCGAAGGCCTGACGGTACCATCGACCCTGTGAGCACCCCAGTCGCCAGAGTCCGCTTCGCCCCTTCCCCAACGGGCTATCTCCATATCGGTGGCGCTCGAACCGCCCTCTTCAACTGGCTCTTTGCCCGCCAGCAAGGCGGCGAGTTCGTGCTTCGCATCGAAGACACCGATGCCGAGCGGTCTCGGCCCGAACTCATCGACATCATTTTCCGATCGCTCGAATGGCTCGGTCTCGATTGGGACGGCACCCCGGTGCATCAGTCCGAGCGCGGCGCCATGCATCTCGCTGCTGTCGAGAAACTTCTCGGCAACGGTTCGGCCTACTGGTGTTCGTGCACTCCCGACGAGGTCAAGGCTCGTGCCGAAGCTCGCGGCGGCACGCCTGGGTACGACGGTTTCTGTCGTGAACGTGGTTTGGGCCCCGGCGATGGTCACGTCGTTCGTTTCCGAGTTCCCGATACCGGCATCACCGCGTTCGACGATCTCATTCGTGGAACAGTCAGTTTCGAAAACGCCGTCCTTGAAGATTTCGTCATCCTTCGTTCCAACGGCACGCCGATGTTTCATTTGGCCAACGCCGTCGACGACGCCGACCAAGGCATCACCCATGTCATCCGCGGTGAAGACCTCATCAACGTCACGCCCAAGGTGCTGCTCATTCGTGAAGCGCTTTCAACGCCAGGCGAATTGATCTTCGCTCACCTCCCGCTCATCGTGAATGAAAAGCGCCAGAAGCTTTCGAAGCGTCGCGACGATGTTTCTGTCGGCGACTACATCGACCGCGGTTATCTGTCCGAAGCAATGGTGAACTATCTGGCCACTCTTGGTTGGGGTCCACCCGATGGCATCGAAATTCGTCCGCTTGCCGAAATCGTTGATCTCTTTCGCATTACCGATGTCAATAAGTCGGGTGCGTTCTTCGACGTGAAGAAGCTTCAACACTTCAACGGCGAATACATTCGCAATCTTTCTGTCCCGCAGTTTGTAACGAAGTCCACCCGTTGGCTTTATGAAGAAACGCCTTGGGATGCCGATCGTTTCGACATCGGCACGTTCGAAGTTATGGCTCCGCTTGTGCAGGAACGCGTCAAGTTGCTGTCAGAAGTTCCTGGCTATGTCGATTTCCTCTTCGCTCCCGATCCCGTTATCGATGATGAGTCATGGCAGAAAGTCATGGTGAAGGGCGCCGAACTCGCGTCGGCCGTGCTCGAACACGCAACGACGCAGTTTGTTGATTGTGAGTGGAATGCAGCGTCGCTTGAAGCAGCATTGTTCTCTTACGCCGAACAGCACGAGATCTCGAAGGGCAAAGTTCAGGCTCCCGTTCGAGTTTCAGTAACGGGCCGCAGTGTTGGTCCGCCCCTCTTTGAATCGCTCGAAGTTCTCGGCCGCGACGAAACTCTGCGTCGTCTTGAAGCGGCGAAGGTTCGCCTCCAGGGCTGACATGTTCTTCGGACTGCGCTGGGCGATACGCATCGCCCTCGGACTGCTCGCAGTCGTCGTGCTTTATATCGGCATCACGTTTGCTCAAGTGTGGTGGGCATCGCGGCAAAACGACGCTGCAAAGGCATCCGCCATTGTTGTGATGGGTGCTGCGCAATGGAACGGTTCACCGTCACCCGTCCTCAAGGGCAGGCTCGATCATGCCGCTGTCCTTTACCAACAGGGGGTTGCCCCGGTTGTGATCGTTGCCGGTGGGAAGCAGCCCGGCGATAAAGAGACGCAGGGCCTCGTCAGCTTTGAGTATTTGCGGTCGAAGGGCATCCCTGAATCAGCCATCAAGATTGAGGTTGACGGCACAAATAGTTATGAGGAGCTTTCCTCAACAGCATTCATCATGCGCCAAGCGGGATTGCCCCACGACGTGGTGATCGTGACCGACCCCTATCACGCCTATCGCTCGGCCGATATCGCTGACGAGGTCGGATTGTCAGCGCATGTGTCGCCGACCAAGGGCAATTCAACCTTCAGCGATTACGTGCGCGAGACCGGTGCTGTCGCACTTGGCCGCATCATCAATTACCGCCGTTTAGCCGCTTGGCGATGACCCCGATTGGGCTCCTCGGTGTGGTTTGGTGCCACCCCCGTTCCAGCCGGTAACGTTCCCTCGCCCTTCGGGGGTGGTGTAATTGGTAACACGAGTGGTTCTGGTCCATTTGTTGGGGGTTCGAGTCCTCCCCCCCGAGCTTTGAAGATCGGGCGTCGACAATGTCGGCGCCCGTTTCGCGTGCCGGCCCGGGCCATAGGCTGAATCGGTGACAACTCTTCGGTCTCTGTGCGTCTATTGCGGCTCCAAGCCCGGCAACGATCCCCGGCACGAAGCCGATGCTGCCGAGTTGGGTCGCCTCATGGCTCAGGCCGGTGTGCGCCTTGTGTACGGCGGCGGATCAGTTGGACTGATGGGCACCGTGGCCGATTCTGTGTTGGCCCATGGCGGAGAGGTCTTCGGTGTCATCCCGAAGGGGCTGTTCACCACCGAGATCGGACACCCTGGCCTGACTGAGCTCGTCGAGGTTGGTTCGATGCATGAGCGCAAGGCACTCATGGCGGCTGAAGCCGACGCCTTCATTGCCTTGCCCGGAGGCCTAGGGACGATCGAGGAACTGGCCGAGATTGCGACATGGTCCCAATTGGGCATTCACGCCAAGCCCGTGGGTGTGCTTGATGTCGACGGCTTCTGGCAACCGCTCCTTCAATTTCTCGACAGCGCTGGCGATGCTGGATTCATTCGCCCTCAGCATCGCGAGATCATTGTGCGCATTACCGACGTCGACGACGTGATTCCTGTGCTGTCGTCCAAGGTGATGCCGGCAACGGCGCCACTACTTGGCATCGAAGAGTCCTGACCCGATGGGGTCTGGCAAGCGCTGACGCGAGACAATCAGAGTATGGAACAGGTTGACATCGCTGTGATTGGCGCCGGTCCCGCAGGCTCTTCGGCCGCGGCATGGGCAGCGCGAGGCGGCGCATCGGTCGCACTGTTCGAAAAGGCCGCGCAGGGCCGGGACAAATCCTGTGGCGACGGTCTGACGCCGCGAGCAATTGCCGAGTGTCGTCGTCTTGGCATCGATGTTGAACACTTCCATCGCATTGATGGTTTGCGAGTGCAGGCCGGAGGCAAAGTCCGCGAAGTGTTCTGGCCCGACGGCGCATTTCCGCCGGTTGGCGCGGTCGCTCCACGAGCCGAGTTCGACGCAATGGTCATGCAAGCAGCAATCGATTCGGGCGCGGATTTTCGCGAGAACTCTCCGGCTGAACTTTGGATTGAAGACGATCGAGTGCTTGGTGTCATCTCCAAAGGCGAAAAGGTGCGCGCGCAACTCACGGTGATTGCATCGGGTGCTGGTTCGCCTGCAGCGCGCGCCGTTGGCGCAACGCGTGTTGCTTCTTCGCCGTTTGGACTTGCGATTCGTGCCTACATTCCGTCGACGCGTGCCGATGATCGCTACATGGAGGCATGCCTCACCGTTAAAGGTCCTGATGGTTCCATCGTTCCTGGCTACGGATGGGTGTTCCCTGCCGGCAACGGCATTGTGAACATCGGAGTTGGCGCATTGTCGACGATGAAGAACTTCTCCGATCTCAACCTCAACACCATGCTTGACGCCTACACCGCTCAGGTACGCGAATCGTGGGGCCTCGGTGAATTCGTTGCTCGCCCGAAAGCATGGCGACTCCCAATGCATGTTGAACATCGCGGCGGCCCCGGATGGGTCGTTGCCGGCGATGCTGCCGGCCTTGTGAATCCGTTCAACGGCGAAGGCATCGATTACGCGCTTGAGTCCGGCCGTCACGCCGCGGAACTTTTCTTGGCCGAACCCGGAACTGCATCGTCGGCCTATCAAGCTCTCTTGCGCTCTGAGTACGACCCCTTCTTCGCTACTGCTCGACGTTTCGCATGGTTGATCGGCCGGCCAAAACTTCTGCAGTTCCTTCTCGGCATCGCATTGTCCACGAACTTCACCATGAAACTCGTGCTCGACATCATGGCGAACCTGGTCGATATGGAACACCCCGGATTGGCTGGCCGTTCACTCACAATCGGCGGCAAGGCACTGGCATTGGCTGACCCACTTCTGGTTCGTTCCTCTGCCAAAGGCAAGAACAAGTCGACAACCCCCGTCGGGTAGGTTCAGGAGTCCCACAAGGGGATGAATGGGGGAGTCGGTCATGGGTAGTTCGCCAGTAGCCATTGTCACGGGCGCAAGCCGCGGAATCGGTCGGGCCGGAGCGCTTGCGCTTGCCGAAGCAGGTTTCGATGTTGTCGTTAGTGCTCGCACGGTGCGCGAGGGCGAAGGCGTCGCCGAGCCCAATTCTGTTCGCGAAGAAACCACGCTTGCGGTTCCGGGGAGCCTCGAACGCACCGCACAAGAAATCGAAGAGCGCGGCCAGCGAGCCCTCATCGTTCCCATGGATCTCATCGACGTTGCGTCGGTCACCGCGCTTCCCGCCACCGTCATGGCCGAATGGGGTCGCATCGACGTTCTGTTCAACAATGCGATCTTCCGTGGCGTTGGCACGCTTGATCGCATCACCGATCTCACTGTTGAGTCGATGACGAACCTTCTCGCCGGCAACTTCATGAATCAGATCCTGCTTATTCAGCAGGTAATTCCTCACATGCTCGCTGCCGGTGGCGGAACCATCATCGACATGGTGTCGGGTTCGGCTCGGCTCGATCCCGCTGGACCTCCCGGAGAGGGTGGCTGGGGCATTCTCTATTCGGCATCGAAAGCCGCGTTTGGTCGCGTTGCTGGTGGTGTGAATGCGGAATATCGAGCGCAGGGCATCAAGGCGTTCAACGTTGATCCTGGCAATGTCGTCACCGAAGCTCGCAAGGCGGCCAAGCCCGACGATGAATACAGCAGTGGCTACGGCAGCGAGCCTGCGGAAGCAACGGGCAAAGTTGTTGCGTGGTTGGCTACCGATCCCACCGCCGACAAGTTCCTCGGCAAGTGGATCTTCGCTCCGAAGCTTTGCTCCGATCTTGGTTTGCTTCCAGGTTGGACGTTCCAGGTTCCCCAGTGAACGACGTTGAGTTCGCCGATCGGCTTGCGATCCGCTCCATCGTCGACGACTACGCACGCTTCGCTGATCGCATCGACAACGAAGGCCTTGCTGGTTTGTTTGCTCCAGATGGTGTCTTGCGCATCTTCGAGCGCGGCAATCCCGAACCTGTTCGTCAGCGCATTGGTCGCGCCGAGATTTCTGAAGCGATCAAGGGTCTGTCTCGTTACGACGTCACGATGCACTCCGTGAGCAATCACTACGTCATCCTCGATGGCGATGCCGCCAGTGGCGAGACCTACTGCCGTGCAACACACGTCCGGCCCGTTGAAGGCGGTACTCCGGAAGCCCGCGAGAATTACGTCATGAACATTCGCTATCTCGACGAGTACGTGCGCTTGCCGGAAGGCTGGCGAATTGCCAAGCGTGAACTCCAGGTGGAGTTCACCGAGGTCTTCCCGATTCTCTAGCGGCGGATAGTCAAGCGCTGCGGAGGGATGCGACCGACGAAGCAGTCGCCATTTCGAGCGCCAGTTCCGCCAACTCGGCGATGGTGTTCTCGGTCCCTGTGGTGTCCTCGCCAGGCCGCGTTGCTTTGATGCGAGCCAATGCGCCTTCAGTGATGATCGCAAGCTTGAAGACTGCGAGTACTCGGTAGACATCGATGTCTCGGATCGAGCGACCGCTCGTGGCCTCGTAGCGGGCCAGCAGATGCTCGCCGGAGGGAAAGCCCGGATTGAGGCGGTGCGGTTGTGGAGAGCGACTGCGCCACATGAGCGCGCCGGCCTCGCCCCAATAGACGCTGACCATGCCGAGGTCAGTGAGGGGGTCGCCGAGAGTTGACATCTCCCAGTCGAGGACCGCCACCATTTTCGTTGGATCGGTGCGACTCCACATGGTGTTGTTGAAGGAATAGTCGCCGTGAACGATTGATGCGTCGGTGTGTGCAGGGATCGAACGCTTGAGCCGTGCGGCAACCGCGTCAACGGCGGGAAGATCGCGCTGTTTCGACTTCTCCCACTGTGTGCACCAGCGATTCACTTGCCGTTCGAGGAAGCCCGTCGGCTTACCAAGTTGTCCAAGTCCAACCGCTTCGAAATCGACTGCGTGTAAGCGAGCGAGAACATCGATGAGTTCATTGCTTGCTGCGAGTGCCTGGGATTCGTTGAGGTGAGCGACTTGTTCGGTATCGGAATAGACGATGCCGTCAACGAAGTCCATCAAATAGAACGGCACACCGATGACTGAATCGTCCTCGCACATTGCGACAGTTCGTGGAACAGGTACTTCGGTGTTTTGAAGCCCGGTTTGGACGCGGTATTCGCGCCCCATGTCGTTCGCTGTCGCGAGGAAGGCTCCAACGGGTGGGCGACGTAGTACCCAATCGTTGGCGTCGTCTTGAACGCGGAAGGTGAGGTTCGAAGATCCTCCGGACAGATGCGAAACCGTGATCGGTCCGCTCGCGGTGGAAACGTTGTCGCCAATCCACCTGCTGAGCGACTCAACCGGAACGGCCTCGGCGACCTGTTCGGGGTTCATGCGATGGGGGCCGACGCAACGATGGGATCGGGGTTATCGACTACGCAGCGGCTGCCGCTGTAGATCGACACCATGCACTTGTTGCAATGGATGCAGTTGCCTTCAGTCTGCGTGCCGTCCTGCATTCGCTTGATGAGGTCTGGTTCACGCAACACGGCGCGGCCCATTGCGACAAAGTCGAAGCCATCGGCCATTGCTTGTTGCACCGTTGCGAGGTTATTGATGCCGCCGAGGAAGATGAGCGGCATATCGAGTGCAGCGCGCACGTCGAGAGCCATCGGTCGGAAGTACGCCTCTTCGAAGGGGTACGACGGCATGAACTTTTTACCGAAGAGTTTGAAGCCGAGTGCCATCGGGAACGGAAGCACCTTGGCGAACTCTTCGCGAGGAGCATCGCCCTTGAAGAGGTAGATCGGGTTGGCGAGCGAGGAACCGCCGGTCATCTCGAGTGCATTCAGGTGTCCGTCGTCCTGCAGCAACTTGGCGAACGCGGTGCTCTCGGGAGGCCTGAATCCACCGGGCACGCCATCGTTGAGGCTGATCTTGGCGGTGACGGCCATGTGTGCGGGTGCGGCGTCACGGACAGCCGCAATCACCTCACGGGCGAACCTGGCGCGATTTTCGAGCGAGCCGTTCCACTCGTCCTTGCGCTTGTTGAACTTAGGACTAAGGAACGACGACAACAGATAGTTGTGGGCGAGATGGATCTCGATGGAATCGAATCCAGCCTCGACCATGAGCTGCGTGCCGTTGGCGTAATCGTTGATCACTCGATCGATCTGGGTTGGCGTGATCGCACGAGTGATCTTGCCGTTGATCGGGTTCATCATCCTGCTGGCGGAAAGCGACGGAACGCCGTTCTTCTTCGCATTCGCTACCGGTCCAGCGTGACCAATCTGGCCAGCAACCAACGCCCCCTCATCGTGCATTGTGTCGACGAACTTCTTCAGGCCTGGAACTGCAGCCGGTCGGAGCCACATGCATCCGTCGTCGGTGCGGCCCTCGGGGGCAACAGCCAAGTACGCAAGCGTCGTCATGGCGACACCACCGCGCACGGGGCGCAGGTGGTAGTCGATGAGCTCTTGGGTAACGAGGCCGCCCGGTGTTACGCCTTCAAACGTTGCGGCTTTGATGAAGCGATTCTTCAGCGTGAGCGGCCCGAGAGTCGCTGGCGCGAACGGATCAGGAGTTCCCGCCACGTTGCTCACCACAATTCGTTGACGTAGGTGTCCGTTCCGACAACGGTGCGGAAGAACGGTGCAACAAGGTGCACATCAGCAAGACCGGCAGCGGTGACGGCGTCGGTGTAGGTCTTCATGCGATCGAGCGACTTTGTGACATCGCCACGAACGAAGATGACCTGAACGAGACGCTCGGGGCCGCCTGCTGGTGTTCCGAGATCCATCGGCTGATCGGCTGCTGGAGTTGCAACTGGCTGCCATGACGAAACGATTTCGATATCGGAACCATTCATGAGTTCGGCGTACGCGCCGGACTTCTCGAGTTCGGCGTGAACGCTCTTTGCGCTGTTGCCTTCGCGTGCATCGAAGAACACCGTGAAGATGCCGTCGTACGCGCTGTCGAGCGCAACATCGACGGGTACGCCGTCAGCATCGCGGTTTGCTGCACCGATGTAGTCGAACAGATTGGTGTGAGTGTGCTTGCGCTCGGGGAAGCCGCGGTTGTTGGTGTAGAGCCACGTGACGCGTTCGGTGCTCCAGTTGTTCCAGTCGTCGTGGTGTCCACCCTCGATCCAGTAGATCGCGACATAGGAACCTGAATCGGTGGGGTTGGCAACGGCGGTGTCACCTTCGGGCCAACGAAGGTCTTTGAGGCTGCGCGGTGCGACCCAACGCGAGCCCGACATCTGATGTGGCGCCACCATGCAGCCTGCGTAGAAATGATCTCGCTCGTACCAACGGTTGTAGGCAGACTCGAAACCAGGGTTGGGGTCAACCATGGTGAGAAGCATCGATCCGACCTTCATCGGGTAGTCGTTAAGGCCGCCAACATCGAGTGGATATCCCATGAGTTCCTTCACTTTCGAACGCGGGCGAATCGCCCCCCTGTGGGGATCGAAACTAGCCGTTCGGGATCGACGGGAATGCGGCGATCAGCGCCCGGCGGAACCCACGACAGAGACCCGGTACATCAAACGGCGACCGGGGAAATCGTTCAGGACTCGGTGCATTGTGGATCGGTTGTCCCACATGAGGAGGTCGCCTTCTCGCCAATGGTGGCGATAGGTGAAGTGCTCCTTGATTGAATGCTGAAAGAGAAATGCGAGGATCGCATCGCTTTCGTCGGGAGGGAGGCCGACGATGTGGCGTGTGTAGGTTGGGTTGACAAACAGACCCTTGGCGCCAGTTTCCGGATGCACCCGCACTACGGGGTGAGCGGTGCGTCGGTCTTGGGCGATTGCATCGGCATAGTGCTGCGGCGAAGCTCCGCCAAAGCGGTAGCGAAGCTCAGTTGTCCGGCTCAGATCGTGAAGTGCGGTGAGGCCCTCGAGATAGAGCTTCATGTTCGGTGACAGCGCGTCGTATGCGGCAGTCGTCGAGGCAAACATCGTGTCGCCTCCCACATCGGGAAGCGTCTTGGCGTGCGTGAGGGTTCCCATTGGGGGATGGGGAAGGAAGGTTTCATCGGTGTGCCACATCGATGCGGTGTTGCCTTCTTCGGAGTCAAGAACGCTTACCTGTTCAAGACCCGGCCCAAGGTTGGGGAAGAACGCGTGGATTTCGATCTCGCCAATTCGGCGTCCGAGTGCCATGTGCTGTTCGGGGGTGAGGTCAGGAGCGGGGATGACCAAGACCTGGTTCTCGACGAGCGCTTCGTGCACAGCGTTGAGGGTCTCGTCATCGAAATCGCTGCTGAGATCGAGTCCGGTGATCTCCGCTCCAAGGGCGGGAGTAAGCCGACGAATCTGCATGGGTTGATGTTGACACTTTTCCTGACCACTCGTAGGTTCGCTGGACCGGCCGCCGGGTGGCGGCCCTGCATCTTGGGGGCATCGTTCAATGACCAATCTCTTTAGCTACGCAGGCAAGCGCGTTGTTCTGACTGGCGGTGCCACGGGCATCGGCGCTGCACTCGCTGAACTTCTTGATGAGCTCGGCGTGGAGCATCTGACCATTCTCGACATCAAGGCGCCATCGGGTCGTTGCGACACCTTCATCGAAACGAACCTCGCTGATCCCGCATCGATCGATGCGGCAATCGCCCAGATCGAAGGTCCGATCGACGTGTTGTTCTCGAACGCAGGCGTGGCAGCAAACGCTGGGGTCCGAACCTGCATGGCGGTCAACGTCGCAGCTTCTCGCCGCCTCACCGATGGCCTGATCGATCGCATCACCAAGGGTGGAACCATCGTCTACACGGCGTCGATGGCTGGCAACGGTTGGCCCGCTCAGGTTGCTGAAATTACCGAACTTCTTGAAATTGCCGACTGGGATGCATTCCTCGATTGGTGCGAGGCGCATCCCGAGGTCGTGAACGATGTGTACGCCTTTTCGAAGATGTGCATGCAGGTCTATGTGATGCGTCGTTCGTATTCATCAATTCGAAATGGCATTCGCATCAACAGCATTTGTCCCGCTCCCGTCGATACGCCTCTCATGGCCGACTTCAAAGTTTCAATGGGCGAAGACGCAATCAATTGGGCTGTTGGCGTTCAGGGCAATGGCCGCATGGCCGTCGCAACGGACATCGCTCCGTCACTTGCATTCATGGGTAGCGATGCCGCTGCATTCATCAACGGAGAGAATCTGCACGTTGATAGCGGTCTGAGCTCAGCGATGGTCACTGGTCTGGCATTCAGCTGATCGCCATGCATCCTGACGACGAGTTTCATCCGCCGACATCTGATGATCCCGAATGGACCGAAACCTGTTGGTTCACTTTCGCCGTTCCAGAGCGGAACCTTTCCGGACAGTTGTACCCGTATTTCAAGACCAATCAGGGTGTCGCTGCTGGTGGCGCGTTTTTCTGGGACGGCCGCAACGAACGGCCCGAAACCTGTGTGTACGCCAAGCAGTTCTGGCACCTTCCGCTTGTTGATCAGAAACTGACTGACCTCACGCTGGCCAATGGCATTCGTTATGAGTGTCTTGAGCCGCAAAAGAAGTGGCGTGTTCGTTACGACGATCCCGACGGCGGCGACGAGATCCACGTCGACCTCATCGTCACTGGCATCGTTGCCCCGAACATGCTTGGTGAATCGCATGTCGATCAGCCCTGCCGCTATCAGGGCACGATCGTTCTGCACGGCGAAACAATTGATGTCGATGCATATGGATTTCGTGATCGTTCGTGGGGGCCTCGGCCGCAGTTCGGCCAGGGCATCCACGGGGGAGCGACGATGCGTGGTGGTTATAGCTACGCCACTGCATCTGACACGCACGCGTTCCATGCGATCACCATGGACTTCGGCACGGGTGCAATCGCAATTCACGGTTCGTACATGCGAGACGGTGAGTGGGCGAAGTTGAAAAGTGGCGAGCGTCGGGTCATCGAACGCGATGGTGAAGGCTTTCCGCTGGTCGTGGAACTCGATGGATTCGACGAACTCGGTCGTGAATTCAACGCTCGCGGCGAAACCACCAACTCACTTGGGTTCCTCATCAACCCGAATCTCTACACAATCAATTGCCTGACTCGTTGGTCTTTCGATGGGATCACGACGTGGGGCGAAGACCACGACAACCATTCATTCCCCGATGCGCGTCGGTTGTTCCGTGAGGCGCGAGGTCAGTCGCTTTGGAGCCAAGCTCAATGAGTAACGAAGCAAGAACTGCGCTCGTCACGGGTGCCAGCCGCGGAATTGGCCGGGCTACTGCGATCGCCTTGGCCGAAGCCGGGTTCGATGTCGCTATTACCGCTCGAACGGTCGTAGACGGCGATCCGTCGGCATTCACTGATGACGGCAAGGTCCTTCCTGGCAGTTTGGCGTCGACCGCGGCAGAAATTGAAGCGCGTGGTCAACGCGCCGTGCAGGTCCCGCTTGATCTTCTCGATCGTGATGCGCTTGTGCCTGCAGTTGAATCGGCGATCGCGGGACTCGGTCATCTTGACGTCGTCGTGAACAACGCCATCTATGTCACCGGTGGTGGTCCGAAGTATTTCCTCGACACCGATCCCGATGATCTCGTCAATCAAATGTGGGGTGATCTCACGGCGCAGTTGTTGTTGCTGCAGCCACAGGTCGCGCACATGGTGTCTCGTGGTGGTGGCGTTGTCATCAATATCGGTTCGGGTTCTGGGAAGTGGAAGTTGAAGTTCCCTATCGGTCAGGGTGGTCCCCAGTTGGCCTACTGCGCTGCAAAGGCAGGGTTTCATCGCTCCGCTGATCGCCTGGCATTCGAATACGGCGATCAGGGAATTATTGCGTTCACGGTTGACCCGGGCTTTGTAGCAACGGAACGAACGAAGATGGTTACCGAACTCGGAGAGATCGCTTCTCGCGGGGTTGAGCCTTCTGTCGTGGGCGCTGCGATTACATGGCTGGCGACAACAGGTGCAACGACCGAAAAGAACGGCAGCTATCACGAGGCGCAAGAGATCGCCCGCACTATTGGACTACTGCCGCCGCTTCCCGAAACCGACTAATTCGACGAGAAGGAATTAGAGGTTCGGCGCAACCTGGGTGCACGTAAGTTCAACATGACGCTCGACAAGATCGTCGGGCATGCCGGCAACGCTCGCCCACAGATACACGTGCTCAACCGGCGCACCTTCTGTTGCGTCGAGGATCGCTGCAACTGCATCGGTAGGCGTGAGAACACGTAGGCCTGGGATCTGGCCTTTCTGTGCAGCACCACTGCGCAACTTGTCGACGGTGATCTCCTTCGGCGCATCGCGGCCTGTGCCCGCAACGGCAGCGGCACGATAGGAGTTCAACTGATGCGCGTAGTGCGGGAGGATTCGTTCGAAGGCAGCTTCTGGGTCATCGGCAACGATGATGTCGAGCATTCCGCCAGTGCGGGCAGTGGCGGGGTCGTGGCCGCCTTCGACAAGTCCTTCGAGGTAGGGATCAAGAAGAGCGCGGTCGAGACTGAGGAGACCAACGCCGAGACGACCAGCACGCTTTGCTCCTTGCGGCCCTTGGTAGCCGAGCCAAATGGGAAATGGATTTTGCGCCGCTGGGGGAGTGACGATTCCACCGTCAAGTAAGCGACGGATTTCTGCAACTGCGGCGTCGGTGAGCCCGTAGCGCTTCGTGATGTCAGTGTTGTAGAGCTCGTACTCGGGAACGCTGTAGCCGGCACCGATGCCGAGCTCGAGGCGGCCACCCGAGAGCTGGTCGATGACTGCGGCTTCTTCGGCAACCACTACCGCTGGTCGCAACGCGGCAACAAGGACTGCGGTGCCGATGCGAACTCGAGAGGTTCGTGCCGCGGCGGCTGCGGCAAAGGTGAGCGGCTGCGGCAGGTAGCCGTCGGCAAAGAGATGGTGTTCGGAGAACCACACCGACCCTGCGCCGAGGCGTTCGGCTTCGACGACAAGATCGAGCGCTCGCCCGTACACCTCGGGCCACGGACGGGCCCAAGGTGCAGGGTTGCGCAGATCGAAATAGAGGCCCAGCCTCACGACATGCGACCGACCATTGCGTCGTGACCGATTGCCGGCTCGATGAACGAGCGGAAGTCGGGACCAGAGCGCAAGTGATGGCCACCGTCCACGTTGATCGTGGTGCCGGTGATCCAGCGAGCTTCATCGCTGAGGAGGAAGGCAGCGAGGTTGGCAACATCTTCGGGTTCACCAACATCGTTGAGCGGTGTGTTGACAATGTAGGAGTCGTACACCGCGGATTCACGCGGAATGCCTTCCATGATTTCGGTGGAGATGAAACCAGGGCGAATGGCGTTGAAGCGAACCTTGGTCTCGCCGTACTCATTGGCGGCATTGCGCATCATTTCTTCGATGCCAGCCTTTGAGACGCAGTAGGCGCCGAACATTGGGTGTGGGATGTGGCCCGCAAGCGAGGACATGCCCACGAATGAACCGCCGCCTGCTGCGACCATGTGTGCGGCGGAGTACTTCACCGACAACATCGTGCCAAGCACGTTGAGATGAAGCACGCGCAGGAACTCTTCGGTGTCGAGCAAGTGATACGGGCCCATACCGCCGCCACCACCGGCGTTTGCGACGAAGCCGTTAAGACCGCCGAACGCGCCGACGTGGTTTGCAACGAGTGCAGCGACATCGGATTCAACAGTGACGTCGGTGACCTGGTGACGGATCTGACCCGAGGCTCCGCCGGCTTTGATGCGATCGACAACCTCGGTGAGTTTGCTTTCGGTGCGGCCGCAGATGGTGACGTTCATGCCGTCTTGGGCGAGACGCGTGGCGCACGCCGCGCCGATGCCGGTGCCACCACCGGTGACGATTGCTGAGCGGCCTGCAAGTGATGACGACATTGGATCCTCCGGGAAGGTTGAGAGTGGCTTCACGCTACTACCTACCCAAATTGCACTTCTTCCAACTCACGGAGGGATGTGGTGAAGTCCGAGCCAAGCGGTTAGGCGAGAGCGGACCCGTCAAGATTGCGAACTTCAAGCCCAAACTCGTCGATGTTGTCGAGGCTGACTGTGACGCGCCCGGTGACGTCGGGGCCGCAATCGCAAAGGATGAGTGTGCCCTCAACCGTCGCTTCCATCGACTCGATTTGATCGGGACGCAAGCGGTCGCCCACGAGCGCAGCGGCACCTTCGGAAAGCACTGCGGCGCGCGGTTCGACGGTGTTGACGCGCACGCCGGTGCCGTACAACTCCATGGCGAGCCCGTTCGTAATGCGATTGAGCGCAGCCTTCGACGCTCCATAGGCAGAAATATTGGGCGAGGTCGGCTCGATGGGGTCGCCAGGCCCACCCCAATGTTTGGCACTGCCACTGGACAGATTCACGATCCATCCTTCGCCGGCGGCGACCATTGCGGGAGCGGCAGCGAGGGCGAGATCAAGAGGCGCATTTGCGTTGACCTCAAACATGATGTTGCGACGTTTGACCGAGAAACCAGTGAGGGGTGCCTGGATTGATGCCGCAGCGTTATTCACGAGGATCTCGATGTGACCGCCGAGCGCTTCGGTTGCTTCGGGGATGACGCGAAGTCGATCAACTGGATCGGTGAGGTCGGCAACAACAACTTCGATCTGGGTGCCATATCGAGCAAGTCGTTCACGGGTTGCGTTGAGACTGCCTTCAAGGGTTTCGTGCTGATCGAGCGTGCGCGCGGTCAGGACGATGTTTGCTCCCTCGGCGGCAAACCGTTCGGCGAGTGCCGCACCGATTCCTCGGCTCGAACCGGTAACGACAACGCGACGTCCGGCGAAGCGACCAGTCATCACAATCCCTTTTCTGCGACAAAGCCATCGATGCATTCGCCGATGTAGTCGCAGTCGGCGTCGGACAGCGAATGGTTGTTTGGAACGATGAGGCCCCATTCCATGACGCGGTCGGCATTTGGTAGTCCGTCGGACGGCACGCGGAATTCCTGACCACGCAGCATCGGTTGACGGGTGATGTTGCCGGTCCAAACCATGCGAGTGTCGACGCCGTGTGACTCCATCCATTGCTGCAGTTCGGCGCGGCGAATGCCTGAGTCGGGCTGAATGATGAACGGGAACATATGCCAGCCGGTTTCGATGCCCTCAGTCAGTTGGGGGAGTACGAACAAATGCGGGTACTTCGCAAGGTGCGAACTTGTAATGGCAAAGCTGCGCTGGCGGCGAGCGAGGTTCTCGTCCAACTTGTCGAGCTGCACAAGACCGAACGCTGCGGAGAGTTCTGAGGGTTCGAAGTTCCAACCGTTCTCGTCGAAGATGAAGATGTTGTCGTATTCGAGGCCGTCGTCGAGTTCGCTGAAGAATCGATCGACTTTGCCTTTGAGCGATCCAAAGAGTTGAAGCTCGGAGCGACGACCCCATCGGCGGAACAGCAATGCACGGTCTGCGAGTTCATCGTTATCGAAACACACCATGCCGCCAGTTCCGGCTGCGGTGATGATGTGCGAAAGGGCGAAACTCGTGAGCGAAATGTCGGCTCTCGTGCCGGTGGTTGTTCCCCGCAATGTTTGGCCGAGTGCATCGCAGGAATCTTCAATGACAAGAAGGTTGTGGCGATCGGCGATTTCACGAATGACATCCCAGTCGGGACAGTTGCCGATGAGGTTGGGGGCGAGGATGGCGCGGGTCTTGGGTGACACCATCTCCTCGATGCGGTTGACATCGATCTGAAAGGTGTCGGGAGTGACATCGACAAAGACTGGAACTGCACCCTTGCGGATAATGGGAGCAACATCTGTCGAGAAAGTGACCGAACTCGTGATGATTTCGTCGCCGGGTTGGAGGTCGATGGCTTCGTACGCGAGGTAGAGCGCTGAACTTCCTGAGTTGCACATCACGCCGCGCTTCTTCGCAAAGAGATCAGCCACGCGACGCTCCATGGCCTTGACGTTCTTTCCGATGCGCATCGCGGTTGGACCGCCACGAAGTACTTCAACGACAGCGTCGATCTCGCGTTCGTCATGGACGGAACCGGCGTAGTCGATTCGGCGGTCACTGTTGATGCGGCTCATGGTTGCTCCTGAGTGGTGAATGAATCAGTGCGGATTGGGGTCAAGCGAAGGTCGGTGACGAGGCGGTCGATGAGTCGAACGAGTTCGGTGCAGTCGTGTTCGGTCCAGTTGTCGAGCACGTCAGTCATCTGTTCAACACGTAATGCCACGATGCGATCGTGTGTGCGTCGGCCTTTTGCTGTGAGCCGTGCGACGGCGAGGCGAGCATCGTCGGGGTCGGTTCCGCGCTCAACGAGTTCGGCGTCTTCCAACACGCGCACCTGGCGATTTGCTGCAGCAGGGTCCATGGAACATCTGCGAGCGAGTTGCCCCATGGGTAACTCACCGGCGTCGGCAAGTGTCCGGAGAATGGCGTAACCAGCGCGGGTGACCTCGACGCCGATCGCTGCAGTTTGGCGATGATGAATTGCCCGGTTCACCGTGAGCCGGAAGAGACGTTCGAGAGAGCGTTCGGTCGCGGCGACCGACTCCGCAGTGGGCATCCCCGAACCGTAGGGAAGGTCTTGGACTATGTCAAGGTTCCCCGCGGCGGGCCAACCTGCGCAAGACTCACCAAATGGCAACCGACGCTCAAACTTCTGAAGGCATGCCCGCAAAGGCCGGCATCATCCTC
>CANGMY010000002.1 GCA_947455015.1 Microthrixaceae bacterium
GTAGATCGAACCGCCGTTGACCCAAGCTCTCGCTGAATTTGTGTAGATCTGCAGATCGAGAAGTCCGTTTGGCGGTCCCGCCTTCCAGGCTTGCCAGAGGGCGATCCCGACCGCGGCCGACAGAGCAACGGTTGCCAGCCACCGTCCCCCTACCTGACAAACCCACGCCATGAAAGTGATCGCGGCAACGATGGCTAAAGGAGTGGTCCATGGGTTGATGAACTCGAACAGCCAATTGGGCACGTTGGGACGCTAGCGGAGGGCCGTTTCGCAGGCGTCAGATGTGCGTCATGGACGAAACATGATTGTCACAGAGATGGTGTCATCCCGATGAACTTTTGGGGGCTAGTTTCCTCTTCGGGCGGGGTCCCTCTGGGGCACTTCTTCGTCCATCCACTTCACCCCCAAGAGGAGATCATGGGTACCAAGCCGTCATATTCAAGCCGACGATTCCGCTCAGTCGGCATCGTCGCACTCGCGTTGCTCGGCATTTTCGCCGTTGTGGCAACAGCGTGTGGAAAGAGCAGCAGCGACAGCAACAGTGGCGGCACCGTCAAGGCCGCATGGATCTACGTGGGCCCCATTAACGATGGTGGTTGGTCGCAGACCCACAACGCTGGCCGTGAATTCGTGGCCAACCAACTCGGATCGAAAATTCAGACGACTTACAAGGAAAACGTTCCTGAAGGTCCCGAGGTCGCTCAGGTTATTGACGACCTCATCAAGGATGGCAACCAGATCATCTTCGCAACGTCCTACGGATTCAAGGACGCCATGCAGGCAGCCGCTCAGGCAAACCCGAAGGTGAAGTTCGAAATGGCGACCGGTGATTCGATCACACTCGGCCAGACCGTTCCGTCCAACTACAACGAGTTCTACGGTGCTGGCGAAGACACCCAGTACATCTCTGGTATCGCCGCAGGTAAGGCGACGAAGAACAACACCATCGGTGTCTCGGCTCCGTTCCCGATTCCTGAGGTCATCCGAGGAATCAACGCATTCGCACTTGGTGCACAGTCGGTCAACCCGGCTGCCAAGGTGAACGTTGTTTGGACGAAGACATGGTTCGACCCCGCTGTTGAGCGTCAGTCAGCTGAATCACTTGTTTCTGCCGGCGCCGATGTGCTCTTCTCGCATCAGGACAGCCCGTCAGCTGGTGAAGTGGCCAAGGCCAACAATCTCCCGTGGTTCGGCTACGACTCTGATCAGTCCGGCGCATACAGCTCCGTCTGGCAGACCGCTGCAACCTACAACTGGGGCCCATTTGAGCTCTCAGAGGTCAACAAGTTCATCGATGGCACCTGGAAGCAGAACAACTACTACGGCACCATCGCTGACAACTACACCTCGCTTGCGCCATATGGCTCAACCGTCGCCCCTGCAACCAAGGCACTTATGGATGCCGAGGTAACGAAGGCGAAGAGTGGCAAAGCCGACGCCTTTGGTTGGTACTGGGGTCTCGCTGACCGTCAGGACCAGGACGGCAAGACCGTGATCACCAAGGGTCAGACCCTCACGATGAAGGACCTCTACACAATGAGCTACTTCGTCAAGGGCATCACCGGCAGCCCGAAGGGCTGATCGGGGTAGTGTCCGACCTGTGACACAAGATTCATTCGTGGAAGCAGCCACCGCTCCTGCGGTGGCTGCTTTTCACGTCACCAAGAAGTTTCCAGGTGTAATAGCCAACGAGGACGTCACCTTCGATGTTCGTGTGGGTGAGGTTCACGCGCTTCTTGGCGAAAACGGAGCGGGCAAAACAACGCTCTCAAATATTTTGACCGGCCTCTACCGACCCGACTCTGGTTGGCTTGAAGTCCTTGGCGAGAAGATCACTTTTCAGTCGCCACGTGACGCTATTGCCGCCGGAATTGGAATGGTGCATCAGCATTTCCGCCTCATTCCAACATTCACTGTTGCCGAGAATATTGCGCTTGGATCTGCCCACGATCCGATCGGCGGTCGATTCGACATTGCCGCCATCGAAGAGCGAATTGTTGCGCTGAGCGAATCATTTGATTTGCCGGTTGATCCAAGAGCAAAGATCTGGCAGCTCTCCGTTGGTGAGCAACAACGGGTTGAAATTCTCAAGGTGCTTTATCGAGACGCTCGCGTTCTCATCATGGATGAACCGACTGCCGTCCTTACTCCCGTTGAATCAGAGGCACTTGCATCGACGATGCAATCCATGGCCCGAAACGGTCGAAGCGTCGTGTTCATTTCGCACAAACTCGGCGAGGTTGCATCAATTGCCGATCGAGTCACCGTTCTTCGTCACGGCCGGTCGGTGGAAACCGTCACCGAGAACGACGTCAATGCTTTGGCGTCTCTCATGGTCGGCCGCTCAGTTGAATCGGTAAAGCAGACATCTGAATCGATTTCTCTCTTCGTGGCCGATAGCGCTCCAGTTGTTTTGGAAATCAGCGACCTCTGCGCCAATGGAGATCGTGGTCTCAAGGCGCTCAATGGTGTGAGCCTCGATGTTCGTGCAGGCGAAATCGTTGGTGTTGCTGGCGTGGCCGGCAACGGACAACGTGAACTCGTTGAGATTCTCGCCGGGCTTCGTCGATCGTCTTCTGGTTCTGTTCAAGTGGACGGCGAGTCGCTTGAGAATGGCAGCACTCGTCATCCAATCCGTCTTGGAGTCTCGTACGTTCCTCAGGATCGTATGGGAACTGGACTCGCACCCGATCTGTCGATTGCCGAAAACATGGCACTGAAGAAGTACAGACGGCCGCCCGTTTCGCGACCACCGTTTCTTCGTCAATCCGTGATCGATTCTGAAGCTCGCGAACTCATGGCTCAGTTCGACGTACGAGCACCTTCAGAGACGACACCAACGCGCCGCCTCTCGGGTGGAAATGTGCAGAAGGTTTTGCTGGCCCGCGAGATGTCCGGTGATCCCAAGGTCCTCGTCATTGCATCGCCGTCTCAGGGACTCGACGTTGGAGCTGTTGCAATCGTTCATCAGCTACTTCTTGATGCAGCTGGGAAAGGGGTCGGAATCCTGCTCGTAAGTGAAGACCTTGATGAGGTTCTTTCGCTGTCTCACCGGATTGCCGTGATGTACGAAGGCCGCATTCTCGACACCGTGAACCGAGTCGATGCCGATGTACAGCGGATCGGTCTCCTCATGGGCGGTCAAATGGAGGAATCGGCGTGAAGCGCTTCGGATTCAGGCTTGAACCTCGAAGTGATTTACCAAAATGGCTTCCTTGGGCAGTCCCAGTTGGTTCGTTCCTGGTTGCGCTGCTCGTCGGAGCAATCGTTCTCTCCATAACTGGGCAGAACCCGTTCTCGGTATACGCCCGCATCGTGGACCGCGCATTCCTCTCTGACGGTGCGTTCAGCGGAACTTTGGTCTCTGCAACGCCACTTCTTTTCACTGGCCTGTGCGCTGCTGTGGCGTTTCGTATTGGATTTTTCAATATCGGTGGCGAAGGCCAATTCGTTATGGGTGCGATTTTTGGATCTGGAATCGCGCTGAAATTGGGAGCCGATGTCCCCGGAGTTCTAGCGGTTGCATCAATGGTCGTGTTTGGCGCGATTGGCGGTGGGTTGTGGGGATTGATTCCAGGAATTCTCAAGACTCGTTTCCGAACCAACGAAATCATCACGTCGTTGATGTTGAATTACATCGCAGCGGTGATCGCCACTTATCTCATCTTCGATTCACAATCGTTCTGGCGAGAACTCTCTGGGAGCGGCGCGGTTTTCCCGAAGGGGAAAGTTCTCCCAGTGATCGCGTGGTGGCCGAAGCTTGATTTCGGTTCCGTGATCGTGCCGTTCGGTTTCTTGCTGGGAATGGTTATTGCCGGTTGGCTTTATGTTCTGCAACGTAAAACTCGATTTGGCTTTGAAATGCGTATCGTGGGTGGAGCCCCAACGACGGCTCGCTATGCCGGAATCAAGCCCAACCGGGTAATCATCGCGGTTGCGGCGCTTTCGGGAGCGCTCGCCGGTATCGGTGGAGCAACCGATGTTGGAAATTTCCGACACATTCTCGACCCCAAGGGCCTTCAACAATCCGGATTCGGGTACGCGGGAATCGTGGTCGCAGCTCTTGCTCGGTTGAATCCAGTTGCGGTCGTATTCGTCGCCATCCTCTTAGGTGGCATCACGAACGCGGGCTATGCCCTTCGTGGCCCCGATTTTCCAGCGGGACTCGTCGGAGTACTTCAAGGGTTGATCTTGTTTTGCACGTTGGGTGGCGAAGTTCTGGCGCGCTACCGCATTAAGCGCTCTTCCCAGAGCAGCGCCGTCGAGACTGCGATGGAGCCGGCATGAGTATCAACGACAACATCTTCGTTGTGATCATGGCCTCTGCCATCTTCTACGGAACCCCGCTGGTCTTTGCGTCTTTGGGCGAAGTGCTCGCTGAACGCAGTGGTGTCCTGAATCTGGGAGTCGAGGGCATGATGCTCCTCGGCGCAGTCGCAGCCGCATGGGTCTCGACAAACGTTGGTGGGCCAGCGATCGTTGTTCTGCCATTGGCGATACTTGCTGCGATGGTTGCAGCAGGCCTCGGTGCTTCAATCCACGCATTCCTCACGATCACGTTGCGTGTCAATCAGATCATCTCGGGCCTGGCACTCACGATTTTTGCGGGAGCAGCAGGTCTCTCGTCGTACCTGGCAGGTATCTGGCACCTTGGGCAGACACCGGTGGCGAATCAGTTCCTCCGTCTCGACGTCTTTGGTCTTGCCGATGCACCGATCGTTGGGCCAATTCTTTTCCACCAGACCTTGCTCACTTACTTCTCGTGGATCCTCGTCATCGCAGCGTCCTTGTACCTCTTCAAGACGCGTATGGGACTACATCTACGAGCCGTGGGCGAGTCCCCGCAGACCGCAGACTCCGTCGGAATTCCCGTTGCTCGCTATCGCTATGGCCACGTCATCCTTGGTGGCTCATTCGCTGGTATCGCAGGTGCATGTTTCTCTTTGATGATCGTGCCCACTTGGGTCGACGGAATGACAGCGGGTCAGGGCTGGATTGCGTTGGCCCTTGTGATCTTCGGCTTCTGGCGTCCCGACCTCATGCTGGTCGGTGCGTATCTCTTCGGTGCGCTCTCAAGTCTCAGCCTCACCTTGCAGGCTCGCGGCTTCCATATCTCCACTGCTTTTCTCGCAGCGCTCCCATACGTGATGACAATCGTGGTTCTCGTGATTGCTTCGAACGCTTCGTCGCGGCGCCAACTGGGTGCGCCAGCTGCACTCGGGAAACCCTACGAACGAGAAGAGCGGTAACGCGTCAGTCGTGTATGTCTGACTCGTGAGGATTCACGAGAGCGTTCTTGGTCGACCAAGGGAAATCAATCCAATCGCTGGTGTGTTTCCAGACATAGTCGCAGTCGATGACCGACTCTGGCTTCTGATACACCACCGCAGTACGAACTTCACCTACCTGCGATGCCACATACTCGGTAACCATTTTCAACGTGTGTCCGGTATCGGCAACATCATCACAGATCAGAACCTTCGATGACTCGATGTTCACGAGTGTGAGAGGCGGCGGAAGGATGACCGGGAACTCAAGTCGCTCACCTTTCCCGGTGTAGTACTCGACGTTCATGACGTGTGTGTTCTTGATGCCGAGTGAATAGGAGAGCGCGCCGCCAATCGGGAGGCCTCCTCGGGCGATCGACAGAATGAGGTCCGGGCGGAACTCGTCGCTATCAATCATGCGGGCCAACTCGTATGAGGCCTCGCCGAACATTGACCAGGTGAGAACTTCCAACTCGCTCATCTCTTGAACCTACACAACCACTACGCCCCTCCGTTTCATCAGCGACACAAGTACGGTAACTGCATGTCAATTGATGAACCTGTGATTGCCGGTAGTCAGCCTGAGCTCAGTCCACTGATGCACACAGGTGGTGAATTGTTGAGTCGCGCCGAGCGTCGCCAGCTCGGCCGCGATCGCCGAAAGGCGACTCCGAGGAGCTCACATGCTGGGTGGGTTGCACCGTCAACTCGACGTGACCCCTACGCAATACTCAACGACCAGAATCGCCGGCGGTTCCCCGACCTCGTTCCCCTGCGCTGGGGCCGCATGGCCGCTTCACCGTTCACCTTTTATCGCGGAGCAGCTGCGGTGATGGCAGCTGACCTTGCTACGACTCCCACGACCGGGCTCGACGTGCAGGTTTGTGGCGACGCGCACCTTCAGAACTTTGGTCTCTTCGCTTCACCGGAACGCAACTTGTTGTTTGACGTCAACGATTTTGATGAGACGCTCCCCGGTCCTTGGGAGTGGGACGTCAAGCGACTGGCAGCAAGCGTTGAGCTTGCGGCTCGAGACAATGGCTTCACAGCTGAACAGGCTGAGGCGGCAACACTTCAAAGCGTTTCCTCCTATCGGGCTTGGATGGCGGTCCTTGCTGATCAATCGCAACTCGACGTCTGGTACGCAAAGGTTGATGTCGAACAGATCATTCCGTTGCTGCCGACGGATGAACAGAAGCGAACCAATAAGTTCGTCGAACGAGCGCGCCGTCACACGACACTCCAAGCCCTCGACAAGCTGACCGTCGTCATCGACGGAAGGCGTGTCATCGTGGATTCGCCGCCAATCGTTGAGCACCTTCCGGAACTGACCACGTATCACGCTGTCCACACGGTTCTTGATCGTTACAGGGAGTCTTTGCAGGAAGATAAGCGACTTCTCTTGGGGCGCTTTGAAATTGTTGATATTGCCCGCAAGGTTGTCGGCGTGGGAAGTGTCGGCACGCACTGTTGGATCGCTCTGTGTAGCGCAGATAGCGAAGACGACGATCCGCTCTTCTTGCAAATCAAAGAAGCGAACCGCTCAGTTCTTGAGCCTTGGATGGGTGCAAGTACGTACTCGACCAATGGCGAACGGGTTGTGGTTGGGCAGCGACTTATGCAAGCTGCCAGTGACATGTTCTTGGGATGGACCAAGTTCCGCGAGCGTCACTATTACATCCGCCAATTGCGAGACATGAAGGGTTCGGCCGACGTCGCAACGATGACTCCTTCGCATCTCTCGAGTTATGCCGGTGTTTGCGGAATGACCCTTGCTCGTGCGCACGCACGTACAGGTGATCCGATCGCGATTAGCGCCTATCTCGGCGAGGGCGATGTTTTCGATCGGGCCATTGCATCTTTTTCGCAGGACTACGCAGATCAAACAGAACGAGACCACGCGGAGCTTTGTACCCTCATTGACTCAGGAGCGATTGAAGCGATCGAGGGTCAATAGCTGTTACTGCGGTGGCTTCGATTGAAGATCGGCAAGAACTGCTGCAGCGGCGCGTCGTCCCGAGAACAGTGCGCCTTGAATTGAGGCCGTGTCGCGATGGTCTCCGCAGACGTAACGGCCTTGTCCGAGTCGCACCGATCGTCTCGGATCGAGTGGCGGCAGTTGGAGGGGCTGGCCATGGGCGATGACGTCAACCCTGATCGTTTCCCAGGACCGAGCGCCGGGATGCCAAGACGCAAGCTGAGTTCGAACGTCTGACTCAAGGTTCGGATGAAGAGCGTCTTTTCCGGGTACTGCTGCGACACAAAGTGTTTTGCCAGCGGGGGCGTAACTGGGAGCCACTTCGCTATGGATTGCGAGGTTCTTCATGGGCCCGGAATGGGCGCCGTCGAGCAGGATTCGGCGATTTCGAATTGGCTCATTGGTGGCGTCGAACCAAATGGCGGCGACTGGGCGGGAGCCGGGGTCGGGGATTCCGAGTAACTCGGCAGCCGAAGGTCCGTGGGTGGCAACGACAACTGCGTCGCTAGTGAGTTGGTCGCCATTCGCGAGCGTGACTGTGGTTCCGTCAATGGAACGAACAGGTGCGTTGCAGCGAATCGCGCTGGCGGGAAGCCCTGCTGCGAGTTCGTCGGACAGGGTCCCCATGCCCTTTGCCGGTACGGCGCTGTCTCCGACAGCAAGCATGCGGAGGATGACTTCAAATCTTCTCGAAGAAACATCGAGGTCGGGATCAAGTTGAATGCCAGCGAACAGTGGTTCAAAGAATCGTTTGATAAATCGTGGTGAGAATCCCAATCGCTCGAGTTCGGCACGAGTGGAGGAGTCGGGTCGTCGCAGAAGATCGGGAACCGAACCGCGGCGAACGGACACGATCAGTTTGAGAAGGCGAAGTTTGTCGGCGATCGATCCGATCGGAGCGAAAACTGTTGACGGAAGATCTCGTGGACTGCGGATCGGGTCGCCGACTGTTCGAAAATCGCTCCCTGTCCAGATCGTTGCCCCCGGTTGAAACCGGCGGAGATCCAATTGGTCAAGATCGAACCAACGCGAAAGTTCGGGATAGGCAGTGAGGAGAATCTGAAAGCCGCGATCGAGCGTGAATCCATCGACGTGATCAGAGCGAACGCGACCGCCCACACCGTCAGAAGCCTCGAGAACACGAACTCCGACGCCGGCTGCGGTCAGAGTGCGTGCGCAGGCCAAACCGGCAAGGCCAGCCCCAATGATCACCACGTCTTCGTTCACGCGCAGGAGGCTACCGAGTGCGCCTCATGGTTTCCGCCATCGGAGCGACACCAGCACTGCGTGAGGTGACCGTACGCTTTCGTGATGGCCCACTGTTCACGTAAGGACGCAGATGGCGGATCGTGACAGCTCCGGTCGAAAGATTCTGGGGAAGTCCTCAGACGGCGGTTCCCCAGTTGTGGCTCCAACGAGTGGCCTCTCGAAGCGCCCCGTTCTTGGGCGCAGTGGGCGAGCCCCCTCCATTGGGGGATCAGGCGATGGCGCTGGTGCAGCTCCGAGTCTTTCGACTGGAGATACAGGGCGACAAACAGGCTCACGGCGACGGCGTCCAAAGGTGCGGACAATTGTTGTGCTGCTCCTGGCCCTCATCGTTCTCGTCCCGCTTGGAACCTTCGCTTTCGGCTGGTGGAAGTTTTCGAAAATTCCAACCGTCAATGTTTCAACGGTCTTGTCGCCTCGAGGATCGCGATCGGGAACGAACTACCTCATCGTTGGAACCGATTCACGAGCAGGGATTGATGCAAATGATCCGAACTCCGGGGCGTTCCTTTCGGGCGAAGTTTCCGGAGCTCGAACCGACACGATCATGGTTCTGCACATCGACGGTTCGACGACACAACTGGCGTCTGTGCCTCGAGATCTTTGGGTCACCGACCCTGCGACTGGACAAAAAGGTCGAATCAACTCCACCTTCGCCTCGGGTCCGAGCAATTTGATCAAGGCAGTCGAGTCACTCGGAATTCCGGTTGATCAGTATTTGGAAATCAATTTCGTGAGTTTCGGACATCTTGTGGATGCTGTCGGCGGCATCACAATTGATTTTCCCGCTCCAGCGAAAGACGATCACTCCGGTCTCTCTATTGCGACGGCCGGTCCGAATCATCTCAACGGAACGGAAGCATTGGCCTACGTTCGCAGTCGGTATTACACCGAACTTGTTGATGGAAAATGGCGCGTCGACGGAACGGCAGACATTGGTCGAACCGAACGACAGCGTTCATTCCTGACGGCGCTCATGCAGAAGGTGAGTAGCGAGAGAAATCCGTTTCACCTCTTTGCGCTTCCGGGATCACTTGGTTCAGGAATGAAGCGTGGCTCTACGTTCTCGTATCTCGACGCAATTGGTTTGGCTTGGACGATGAAAGACGCTTCCCCAGAACCGGTGGCGTTGCCGGTAACACCAAGAAGGACATCAGGTGGCGCCGATGTCCTCGAATTACAGCCAGAAGCAACGACGGTGATTCAAGGCCTTGCTCGTTAGTGACGAGTGCACGAATCGTCAGTCGGAGATGACGAGCAAGACGTGATCGGGTTTGGTCGCCGCTGATTCGAACACTTCGAATGCGTTTTCAACTAAGCCGACAAGCTCAGGGTGCTTGCGGAATTGTCGCGGATCGAGCTTCCTCATTCGATCAAGCGCTCCGTTGATGTCATCGATATCGAGCCACCCTTTGTGTCCCCATCCGAATCGAACAAGAAGGCGATCGAGGGCTGCGGAACTGAGGTGCCGTTCGGCGAGCGTCAGTAGTTCCCGGCCTCGAGCTAAACGTCGAGACTCAGTAGCGTGCCAACCCAGATGCGGAAGCCCGCGACGAAGCGCGTCGGGAGCCTGGATTGATCGAGTAGGTGTGAGCCAAGGTGCCATCAAGACTCGATACCAATCGACCAAGTACGTGTCCTCGCATGCCCGATACCAATCGTCGGGAGAGGAAACCACGAGTGACGCCAAGTAAGAGTGGACGACTGGATCGACGCCGTCCCAAATCTGTACAGCGCGATCTCGAAGCGCAACGAGACCTTCGGATCCCTGGAGACGCTCTTCGAAGTCGTGGTGAAAAGCGATGGAGTCGAGCATCCATGACTGGCCCGTTACTGCCATTCGCTGATCTCCTTCGCTACTTGTCGGGCGGCCATTTTCGCGGCGGGCGGACCTCGGAGCGCGGATGCTTAGGTCGGCGTAAGCAGTTGTTCCACAAGCGCATCGAGAACAGGGAGGATCGCAGGTGTCGGCTCGGCCTCAATCGACTCCATTTCGCAAAACACATCTGTGCCATGAGCGCGGCCTTGGAGAGTCATCAGAACCGAGCAGGAGGGGCCGCCTTCGAAACGGACAATGACCTCAAGAAGTCCAAGGGTGCGATCGACATGACCAATACCCCCCAGACCAGCAGCAGCTTCGAGGAGGCGTTGATAGGCCTCGTCGGGTGGCGCTTCTATCCAGATGGTGTCGCCGTCATGCTCAGAGGCGATGGAAGAACTTGCGGAAGAAAGCGGGGGAGAGTGAATCGTCCTCGCGTTGGTCGGAACCCGACCCTCGGGTGAGGTGCGTAGCGATGCGACGATGACTGCGTACGCCTCGGTGAGTAAAGACGGATCCACGGTGCCGGCGGTGCTGTCGCCGATCGCGGACACCACATCCGGATGGTGGATCCGCATGAGGTCATGGAACGCGATCTGTACATCCTTCTCTGTACTTCCGCTTGCAACCCCTAAGACGTTGCAGGCATCACCGAGATCCATTGATCAGAGAGCGCCTTCGGGGCGTGACAAGAACGATGCAAGAAGCAGCGCGAACCGATGCGGATCGACGACTCCAGTGACTTCACGAGCAGAATGCATTGAAAGTTGTGCGACACCGACATCGACCGTCGTGATGCCGAGGCGCGCTGCTGTGACCGGTCCAATTGTGGATCCACACGGGATGTCGTTGCGCGAGACAAACGTTTGCGTTGGGATCTGAGACTGTTCGGCCAACGCGAGAATGTGCGCAGCACCGGGTGCGTCGGTTCCGTACCGGGCATCGGCGTTCCATTTAAGAACGGGGCCGCCATCGAGAAGCACGTGATGATTGGGCTCGTGACGCTCGGGCCAATTGGGATGGGTCGCATGAGCGCCATCGGCAGAGATGCATATCGACGAAGCGAGAGAGGCGAACCACTCGTCTCGCGAACATCCTGATGCAAGAGAGATTCGCTCGAGAACGGTCGGCAGCAACTGACTCGCAGCGCCGGTCGCTGTTTGGCTCCCTACTTCTTCGTGGTCGAAGAGGCAGAGGACCGGAACGGTAGAAGCGTCTGGAGAGGAGTCAAGGAGAGCGACGAGTCCGGCGTGACAAGAAAGGAGATTGTCGAGCCGCGCTGAGGCAAAGAGGGACTGGTCGACGCCGAGACGAGTTGGGGGAGTGAGGTCATGTGCCATGAGGTCCCAGGTCAGCAGCGAGTCAGGTGAGAGCTCGAGTTGCTCGCTCAGCCAAGTCCGAAATGTCGGCACGGTATGAGGTGACGAACTCCAAACCGGTTGAAGGTGGCGTTGTGGGTCGAGTCGGAGGCCCTCGGAGTTAATGGATCGATCGAGATGGATGGCCAACTGCGGAACCCGAAGAAGTGGATCATCGCAGCGGAAGAGAACGTCGTGGGTGGAGCCATCGGCGGCGCGAACTCCGACCCGACCGGACAGACCGAGGTCACGATCGAGCCAAGAATTGAGCAGGACGCCGCCGTAGATCTCGACGCCGAGCTGAGCCATCCCCGCCGATTGATGGTCGGGGCGAGGTCGGAGACGGAGATTGGGCGAATCAGTGTGGGCGCCGATGATCCGAAAGCCGCAGCGGGTGTCAGCTGCGCCAGAGGTCGACCAGGCAATGAGGGCACCGCCTCGCCGCAGAACGTATCGACCGGGCTGCGTGGGCCAGGGCGCCGCTTCGTCAACAAGGGTGAAGCCTTCCGCAACAAGGCGATTGGAGGTCTCCGCCACGGCGTGGAAGGGCGATGGCGAGGCCGTTATGTAGGCGGCGAGGTCATCGAGGTGTGAGTTGGGGGTGAGGGCATGGCGGTCCACAGCGCCAGACACTATCGGTGGGGTGGAAACTCAGTCCCGCTACCAATCTGCACTCGGCCGCCCGACCGGAGGATGGCAGCCTCTGGCTGTGTACAATTTGACCTCCGCTCCGGGGCCAGCGTCGTCCCCATCGTGAGCGTGTCATCCCCCCAGGTCCCGCCTTTCCGAGGCGGATCTGCCGATCCACGCAACGCAGGAAGACGCATGTCAACTCTCAGCCCATCTGGGCTCCCCAGCGCACAGGGTCTCTACGACCCCCGTTTCGAACACGACGCCTGCGGCGTCAACTTTGTCGTCCACATGAAGGGACAACGCAGCCACCAGATTGTCCGTCATGGACTTGGGGCGCTTTGCAACATGGATCACCGCGGAGCCGCTGGCGCCGAGGTGAACACAGGTGACGGTGCGGGCATCCTCATCCAGATCCCCGACGCATTCTTTCGCTCGGTATTGCCGTTCGATCTTCCCGAGGAAGGTCACTACGCAACTGGATTGGCGTTTCTTCCGGCCGACGTTGTGGCGTCCGCATCGGCCCGAGCCGCGATCGAAACGATCTTCATCGAAGAGGGTCTTTCGATTCTTGGCTGGCGCGAGGTTCCCGTTGACGATTCCATGATTGGCTCGCAAGCCAAGAGCGTGGAGCCGTCGTTTTTCCAACCGTTCGTCGTGGGGGAAGGACTTCACGGCCTTTCGCTTGATCGTCACGTGTACTTGGCCCGCAAGCGTTCCGAGAAAGAACTCGGAACGGTGTCACAAGGTGGGGTCTATTTCCCATCGCTGTCGAGTCGCACGTTTGTCTACAAAGGCATGCTCACCACGACGCAGCTCGGTGAGTTCTTCACCGACTTGAGCGATCCGAGAGTTGAATCAGCACTCGCTCTCGTTCACTCACGGTTCTCGACGAACACGTTCCCGTCCTGGCCGTTGGCTCATCCGTTTCGATTTATCGCTCATAACGGCGAAATCAACACTGTCCAAGGCAACCGCAACTGGATGCGAGCGCGTGAGGCGCTTCTCAGTTCTGACCTTCTCCCCGGCGACCTCGATCGCATCTTCCCGATTTGTTCAGAGGGGGCTTCCGATTCGGCAACGTTTGATGAAGTTTTGGAACTCCTGCATATGGGCGGCTACGACCTTCCGCATGCTGTGCTGATGATGGTTCCTGAGGCTTGGGAGCATCAGCCTTCGATGCCTCGCTCCAAGCGTGACTTCTACCGCTACCACGCATCCCTTATGGAGCCGTGGGACGGACCGGCCTCTATTGCGTTCACCGATGGCACGGTGATCGGTGCAGTCCTCGACCGCAACGGCCTTCGGCCTTCGCGCTATTGGGTGACGGCCGATGATCTCGTGATCATGGCTTCAGAAGTTGGCGTCATCGATGTCGATCCAGCTCGCGTTGTTCAGAAGGGTCGACTTCAACCCGGACGCATGTTCCTCGTCGATACGGCTCAGGGCCGAATCATTGACGACGAAGAAATCAAGAACCATCTTGCTGAGAGCCACCCGTACGGCGATTGGTTAGCTGCGAATCAACTTGAACTGCAGTCGCTTGCGTCGCAACCTCACACGCTTATTTCGCACGATGCAGTTGTGAAGCGTCAACAGCTCTTTGGTTATACGAACGAAGAGATGAAGCTCATCCTCGAGCCGATGGCCAAAAATGGCCTCGAACCGATTGGTTCGATGGGAACCGATACCCCAATCGCAATCCTCTCATCGCGCTCGCGCCTGCTATTCGACTACTTCGCCCAGTTGTTCGCCCAAGTGACGAATCCTCCGCTCGATGCGATTCGCGAGGAACTTGTTACGGCGGTGAGCGGAACGCTCGGCCCCGAAGGAAACCTCCTCAACCCGCAACCGTCGTCGTGTCGTCAGATCGTTATCGATCGACCGATCCTCGACAACGATGAATTGCGCACCCTCGTGCACATTGCCGATCACGAAGGCGCATCAGATTTTCGCACTGTTGTCATTCCTTGCCTTTACCCAGTCGCTGCTGGGGGAGAGGGACTTGCGAAAGCTCTCGAGAACGTCCGTCGACTCGCCTCGGATGCGATCGAGGCGGGCGCAACGATGCTCGTGCTCTCTGATCGCGGCGCCGATGCCGAGATGGCGCCGATCCCGTCGTTGTTGTTCACAAGTGCTGTCCATCATCATCTGATTCGCAAGAAGACTCGTACCCGTGTCGGACTCGTTGTCGAGGCTGGTGATGCCCGAGAGGTGCACCACATGTGCCTGCTCATCGGATACGGCGCCGCCGCGATCAATCCATACCTCGCGTTCGAGACGATCGAAGATCTCATTGCCGAGAGTCGCTCAGAACTGCACGACCCGATCAAGGCGATCGGCAACTACATCAAGTCATCGAGCAAAGGCGTACTTAAGGTCATGTCCAAGATGGGCATTTCCACGGTTGCGTCCTACACCGGTGCACAAATCTTCGAAGCCGTTGGCTTGTCGCATGAGCTTGTCGACGAATATTTCAGTGGAACAGTGAGTCGTCTAGGCGGTATTGGTCTCGATGAGATTGCCGCCGAGGTTGCTGTTCGTCATCGCCTTGCGAACCCCGCTAACCCAACGCAGCGCGCCCATCGTTCCCTCGAAGTTGGTGGGGAGTATCAGTGGCGTCGCGAAGGGGAGTACCACCTCTTCAATCCTGAGACCGTTTACAAACTCCAACATTCGACGCGTTCCGGTCGCTACGACGTGTTCAAGGAGTACACCTCGAGTGTTGATGATCAATCGAAAAACCTCGCCACGTTGCGCGGGCTTTTCGATCTTCGAATCGGCGCTCGTCCTGCGTTGTCGATTGACGAGGTCGAACCGGTCTCAGAGATCGTGAAGCGGTTCTCCACTGGAGCAATGTCCTACGGCTCAATCTCTGCCGAGGCACATGAGAACCTCGCTATCGCCATGAACCGACTTGGTGGCAAGTCCAACACTGGCGAAGGCGGAGAAGACGCCGAGCGTTTCATTCCACTTCCCAACGGCGATTCTCGCCGCTCTGCAATCAAGCAGGTTGCATCGGGTCGTTTCGGAGTCACCAGCGAATACCTCGTGAACGCTGATGATCTCCAGATCAAGATGGCGCAGGGAGCCAAGCCCGGCGAAGGCGGTCAGCTTCCGGGTCACAAGGTGTATCCGTGGGTGGCGAAGACGCGTCACTCAACTCCAGGCGTTGGGCTTATTTCACCACCGCCCCATCACGACATTTATTCGATCGAGGATTTGGCTCAGCTCATCCACGATCTCAAGAACGCGAACAACGAAGCCCGAGTTCACGTCAAGCTTGTTTCCGAGGTTGGCGTCGGCACAGTTGCAGCTGGCGTTTCCAAGGCCCATGCCGATGTTGTCTTGATTTCTGGACACGACGGTGGCACCGGAGCCTCGCCGCTGACGTCACTCAAGCATGCAGGAGCTCCATGGGAGCTTGGCCTCGCAGAGACACAGCAGACGCTGTTGCTGAACAACCTTCGTGATCGCATCGTCGTGCAGGTTGATGGTCAGCTCAAGACCGGTCGCGATGTTGTTATCGCCGCGCTGCTTGGTGCGGAAGAGTTCGGATTTGCTACCGCCCCACTTGTGGTTTCAGGTTGCATCATGATGCGCGTTTGTCATCTCGACACCTGTCCTGTTGGCGTCGCGACACAGAATCCTGAGCTTCGTGCAAGGTTCTCAGGTAAGCCCGAGTTTGTTGTGAACTTCTTCGAGTTCATTGCCGAGGAAGTACGTGAGATCCTCGCGTCGCTTGGCTTCCGCACACTCGACGAGGCAATTGGCCAGGTTGAGTTCATCGACGCAAAGCAGGCCGTCGAGCATTGGAAGGCCTCTGGTCTCGATCTCTCTCCAATCCTGCATGTGCCTGAACTCGCCGAAGGGGCGAGTCGCCGATGCATCTCGACGCAGGACCATGGCCTCGACCTCGCCCTCGACAATGAGTTGATTCGACAAGCAGCGCCCGCACTCGAACGTCGTGAACGAGTCGAGATTGCTTCTCCCATTCGCAACGTCAACCGGACGGTCGGCACGATGCTCGGGGCTGAACTGACACGTCGTTTCGGTGGGGAAGGTCTTCCCGACGACACAATCACGATCGCTTTCGAGGGATCGGCCGGACAGAGTTTCGGAGCGTTCCTGCCAAAGGGCATCACCCTTCGACTCGAAGGTGACGCAAACGATTACACCGGCAAGGGCCTCTCAGGCGGCCGCATCGTTGTGCGGCCATCGAAGAGCGCGTCATTTGCCGCCGAAGACAACATCATCGCTGGAAACGTTGTCCTCTACGGAGCGACGCAGGGCGAAATGTTCCTGCGTGGAATCGTCGGCGAGCGCTTCTGCGTTCGTAACAGTGGCGCCACCGCAGTCGTAGAGGGCGTTGGCGACCATGGCTGTGAGTACATGACCGGCGGTCGTGTCGTGGTGCTCGGTCCGACGGGCCGCAACTTCGGAGCCGGCATGTCCGGAGGCGTTGCATTCGTCTACGACCCCGACAACACCTTCCTCCTTCGAGTCAATCCCGAAATGATTGATCTCGACCGACCAGATAGCGACGACCTCGAGTGGTTGCGAGACCGTGTCGAGAAGCATCGCCACGAGACTGGTTCGGTTGTGGCCGAATCGATGCTCGCCAACTGGGTCGAAGATGGTTCAAAGTTCGTCAAGGTCATGCCGAAGGATTTCAAGCGAGTACTCGAAGCAGAGCGCAAAGCGCTCGCAGAGGGCACGGATCCCATCGATGCGGTTATGGCCGCAGCGCGAGGGTGAGAGGACAACGTCATGGGTGATTCAACCGGTTTCATGAAGCACGATCGTCAACTTCCGTCACGACGCGAGGTTCCCGTTCGTCTCCGCGATTGGAAAGAGGTCTACGAGGACTTCCCGATTGCCAAAGTGCGCGAGCAGGCGAGTCGATGCATGGACTGTGGAATTCCGTTCTGCAACAACGGCTGTCCTCTGGGCAACTTGATTCCTGACTGGAACGATCTCGTGTTCCGCGATCGTTGGCGAGACGCCATCGACCGTCTTCACGCAACGAATAACTTTCCGGAATTCACCGGCCGACTTTGTCCGGCGCCTTGCGAAGCTGCATGCGTTGTTGGAATTAATCAAGATCCGGTAACGATCAAGCAGGTCGAGGTCGAAATTATCGATCGTGCTTGGTCGGAGGGTTGGATCGAACCGCAGCGCTCTGCTCTACGCACCGGCCGCACCGTCGCCGTTGTTGGCTCAGGGCCAGCAGGTCTCGCAACCGCACAACAGTTAGCTCGTGCTGGTCATGACGTCGTGGTTTTCGAGCGAGCAGATCGCCCCGGTGGTCTTCTCCGTTACGGCATCCCTGAATTCAAGATGGAGAAGCACCATCTCGATCGTCGCCTAGAACAGCTTGAGGCCGAAGGCGTTGAGTTCCGTTGCAACGTGAATGTTGGCGTCGACATCACCGGCGAACAACTGCGTGAGCAATTCGATGCAGTTGTTCTGGCTGGTGGTGCAACTGCTGCACGCGACCTCAACATTCCCGGTCGGGAATTCGTGGGTATCCACCAGGCAATGGAATTTCTTCCTTTGGCCAACCGTGTTCAGGAAGGCGACATTGATCGCAGTCCGATTCACGCCGAAGGCAAGCGAGTCGTGATCATTGGTGGTGGCGACACTGGCGCTGACTGTCTCGGCACCTCGCATCGTCAGGGAGCGGTTTCCGTTCACCAATTCGAGATCATGGCGCGACCATCTGAGTCACGTCCGACAGAGAACCCTTGGCCAACTTGGCCCATCGTCTATCGCACCTCCTCTGCCCATGAAGAGGGCGGTGAGCGTGTCTATGCGGTGAACACGCTTGAGTTCCTCGGCGACGAGAACGGGAACCTCAAAGCTCTTCGTGCTGTCGAAGTTGCCTCAGAGATCGTTGATGGTCGCCCGTCCTTTGTTCCAGTCGAGGGCTCGGAGTTCGAGCTTCCCTGCGACCTGGTCTTCTTGGCGATGGGCTTCGTTGGCCCCGAAGGTGGCGGTGTCCTCGAGCAGTTGGGTGTCGAGCTTGATCCACGCGGCAATGTCGCTCGGGACGGCTCTTGGTCCACAAACGTTGATGGCGTCTTCGTCGCCGGCGATATGGGCCGTGGCCAGAGCCTGATCGTTTGGGCCATCGCTGAAGGCCGCTCCGTCGCGGCTGCGGTCGACACGTTCCTCATGGGCGAAACGATGCTCCCAGCGCCGATTGATCCTTCAGCGGCGCCGCTCCGCTGATCCTCGATAATTCAGGCAGCACGCGAAGAGGCCCCCGTCAGTGACGGGGGCCTCTTGCAATAGCCGAGTCTTATTAAGCAGCGACAGGGTCGCCGTTGAGCTGCCTATATGCGTAGCCGATAGCGATTTCGGTGACGCCGATCGCGAGACCGCAAGTAACGACATTGATAAGAACGATCACGATTGCAAACACGAGCACGTCGCCAGCGTTCTTGCTCACAAGGTTGAAGGAGTTCTTGATCGCGTCGACCGGTTCGCTGTTGCGCTTCGAATCGAGAATGTAGAAAGCCCAGAAGAGAAGAAACAATCGGACGACGATGTAGCCGATACAGCAGGCCAAAATGCCGACGAATGACAGAAGCGCAACGATGATTGCGCCAATGGCAAACGGGGCAAGACGTTCTGTAGAGAACATCATGCTGGCTTCGGGCGGACGCCCATCGGTAATTGCCAAGGCGGCACGAACCAGTCCCGCTTCAACCATGAATCCGACAAAGATTCCCACTGCCAAGATGACGCCAGTGACGAGCAATCCAGCGAAGAGACCGCTCGGGCGCACAAAATTGATGAGCAGATTGAAGATCAATTGCACACCGAAGAAAATGATGACGATGAGAATCATCGTGCTCAGGTTGGCGACGAATTTCTCCCAGCCATAGGAGAGAGCTGCACCGACATCGAGGCGGCTGGCGGATGGCTGAGGTGCTGCACCGGGAGCCTGCTCCGGGGGATACCACTTACCGTCCGAGGCCTGCCACCAGCCCGGACCTTGGGATGTGTCGCTCATGGACGCTCCTTGTGTTGGGTGAGCACGAACGAAATCGTCCGCACGTGCGGAGCTACCAGCCCGCAGCAAGAAGTTAGTGCCTGATTCGTCGAATTTCGGGATTTCCGCCCGCAATCAGTCACGATCTGGGAGCAAGAGAGTTTGCTTCGTTACTGGTTCCTGCCGAGAGCGCCCGGCGAGCGATCGATCCGCATTGGCATCGTCGGCTGCACGGTGTACCCGCTCGCAGCCATCAACGTAAGGACCCAGTCTTCAACCTCGGACCAGCCGGCCGCTCGTGGGTTCTCGACATCGCTGTTGTACGGCTGAGAGAAGATCAGGGCGTTTGCTCCTGATGCCCGCAGCGCCGCAACGTTATGAGGAGCATCGTCGACATAGGCATTGGCCTCGACCTGCGGCTTGTCGCCCAGAAAGCACAGGTCCCGATAGGGAATCGAGTGCTCGTCGAGCCAAGCCACGGTATCTGCGACTGCAACTGCGTGACCCCAGTTCGTGTAAAGCCGGTGAGTGATGAGCCGAATCCAGACCCCAGCATCTGAAAGCCGCCAGAGAGTCTCAGCGGCACCGGGTATGACGGGCATCGTCCGAAACATTCGGTGTTCAACGACAGCGAGGCGATGGAGGCGCTCAAACTCCTCTCGATCCATGTCCCACTCAGTGAAATCCCAAGTCTGTTGCTGCGGGAGTGCGCTGAGGTCGATTCCGCGTTCGAGCGCAACGACTCTTCTGAACGCTTCTGCATGATCACCGCAAACGCCGTCGAGATCAACGCCGAGGACAAACTCGGACACCGTCAGCTACTCGATGAGAGAAAGTCGAGTGCTGCATCGATGAAACCGAAATCTTTCGGTGTGGCGAAGTGATCAACATTGCGAAGGGTGACGAGTCGCGCGTCTTGTAGAGCGTCGATCAACGGATCGGCGGGACCAGCAAAGTCCTTGTCGCCCAACACGACAAGGACAGGGCAAGAGATCGTTTGCAGCAGCTCTGGAGTAATTGTGACTGCATTCGGTCGGCGCATAAACGCCGCAAGCGCAACGGGATCTTGATCAGGAGCTTCGGCGAGCTGGACGAAATATCGAACGGTGGGATCATCGGTGTTGCCAGTGCCGTCGATTGCAGCAGCAATCGATTCGCCGGTTCCATCTCGCTCGAAGAGGTTGCGCCCGACTCCGGCGACGATCAGAGAATTGAATCGATCAGGATGTTGAGCAGCCAATGTCAGGAGTGTGCGCGCACCGAGCGAGAAACCAATGGCGTCAACAGGTTCGGTGGGAAAGCGGTCAAGGAGATGCTGCTCGAACGCAGAATACGCGGCCGGATCATGGGGCTTCTCCGAAGTTCCGGATCCGAGTACGTCGAGCGGTAGTGCTGTCCGGCCAATTTCGCCGAGGAGGTCGATCCAGCCGTTATCGCCCCATGTTCGAGATGCCGACGTTGCGAATCCAGGTACAAGTACGACCGGCGGAGCCATCAGCGACGACCTCTGTGTCGTCGAATGGCATCTTCGGCAAGTGGCGTGAAGGTGCCGAGAGCGGTTGCTGTCCAGGTCAGAGTTGCGGCGTGTTGGAGAGCCCCTGAGGAAAGTTGTTCGCGAAGATCGGGATCGGTGAGCACTGCGGTGATTTGTTCGGTGAACTCGCGAGGCGAGCGTGCAAGCAGCCCAGACAAGCCTGGAGCAACAGAGTCGCGATGACCGGCGATGTCAGTCGCGACTGATGGAGTCCCACAGCCCGCAGCTTCGGTCAGCGTCATACCCCAGCCTTCAGCAATTGATGCGCTCGCAACGAGCCAAGCACGTCGGTACAACGAAAGGAGTTCTTCGTCGGAAACACGTCCGGCCAAACGAATCCAAGCGTTCGCTCCGAGGGCAGTGATTTGTTCTTCGAGTGCTGGTCGTTCGTAACCGTCGCCAACGATGACGAGTTCGGCATCTGGAACAGCAATTCGAACCTCGGCCATGGCGGCGATCAGGTCTTCAAATCGTTTCGATGGCATAAGACGACCAACGGCAACTACGAGCGGCGTGGGTGACTTCGTGCCGCTGGGATGGAACTTCTCGTCGATACCTGGAGGAACCACCCGAACCTTCGAGGCGGGGAGGCCGAGGTAGTCGACTATTTCGGCTCTACTCGATTCTGAGAGCGTGACGATTGGGGTGCGTCGATACAGCGGGGGTGCAATTCGGTGCTCAAAGAACTTTCCCGCTTTCGCGAGGCCTGGCTCCAACACCATTTCCCACATGTCGCGATGGACGTGATGAATCCAAGTGCTGCGGGGACCGCGTGCCCAAACTGGAGTAAGGAAGGGAACTCCGTTCCAGATCTCGACGATGCCGTCGCGTGGACCGAGGCTTCCGAGTAACTCACTCACGACAGTGGTTGGAAACACCATGAAGCGGCCATGTTTGCGCACGATCCGGTACCCATCACGGTTCCCTTCGTACGGGTGTCCCTGAGCGTACGAAGTGCGCATCGAGACTTCGAGGCCAGCTTCAGCCCAGAGGGAAAGCACTCGAGCAGCATGGAGCTCGGAGCCACCGGCTTCAATATCGACAAGGTCACGCCAAGCGAGGACATGAACTCTTTCGATACCTGCCTCGTGGGCGAGTGCTGAGATGTCGCCGATCGAGGCCGATGAAGTCATGACGAGTTACGACGGAGGCTGGTGTACTGGGTGGCTTTCGTCGTACGCGTCGCGGGCGATGACGGGAGCGTCGCGGCCGGTACCGGAACCACTAGCCGGCGCCTTTTCTTCGTGGTATTCCTCTTCGACGTTGACTTCCCATACGTCGTAGGTAGAACCGTTCACGATGTTTTCGACCGTCAGCATCGCGGTGTACATCGAATGGTCCTGGTTGTTGTATCGGTGCATGCCGTTGCGTCCGACTGGATGCACATTTGGCGTGCAGTCGTCGAGCCATTCGCGCATTCGCTGAACGTTTGCTTTGTAGCGCTCGTCGTAAAAGGGGTAGGCCTTCGGGACACGCACGACGTAGCCAGATTCGACGCGACCAGGTTCGATCAGGCCGATCGCCTCAAGCTCCTTCGTGGCGAGAGCAACGAGTTCGTCATCGGGTGAATTCCAAAGCTTGTCGCCCTCAAAGACGAAGTACTCGAGACCGAGACACGTACGGCCTTCTTTGACCATGTAGGGCGACCATGAACTGAAGTTCTGAATGCGCCCGACGATGACCGCTGGCGAATGGATGTAGATCCAGTTGTCAGGAAATCCAGCACTTTCGGGCACAACGAGAGCAACGGTGAGGAAATCGCGATACCGCAGATCATTGGCGGCGGCGAGAACATCGGCCGGCGGAGGAGGATCCATCGCCTTCAAGAGCGAGGACATCGGCATCGATGAAATGACCTCGTCGCAAGCGAACGTTTCTTCGCCACCAGAGCTCTTTGTCGTCACCGATGTGGCACGACCTTCGTGGTGCTCGATGCGGGTGACCTTGTGTTCCATGTGAACCGTTGAGCCGGCAGCGACAACTTTGTCGCGAGCGGTTTCCCACATCATCCCTGGGCCGTACTTGGGGTACTGGAATTCTTCGATCAACGATGTGATGTCGGTTGACTTGCCCGCGTGGACAAACGGAACCCAATTGGGGACAGCATCGAGGATCGCATTAATGCCGGCGTTCCAGAGCGACATGTTCTTGATTCGCTGAGCCGCCCAGTCGGCCTGAAGCTTGCTGGCCGGAACGCCCCAGACCTTTTCGTTGTAGGTCTTAAAAAAGTGATCGAAGAGGCGCTTGCCGAATCGGTTGGTGATCCAGTCCTGAAGACTTTCTTCGGGCTTATGGCGACCGAAAAGCTTTGCGACGCTGACCTTCGCCCGGGCCCAGAAGTACGAGACCACACAACGCACTGCTTCGACAATGCCGAGATTCTTCAGAGCGTTCGAGGCCTTGAGCGGGTAGTCGAAATATTTGCCGTCGTAGAAGATGCGGCTCATTCGCGGACGCATAAGGAAATCTTCGTCGGGAAGGACCTCGTGCCAGAGTTCCTCGACCGGTTGGACCTTTGTGAAGAAGCGATGTCCTCCAAGGTCGAAACGCCATCCATCAACCTCTACGGTGCGGGAGATGCCGCCAACGGCGTCGGTCGCTTCGAGGATCGTGCTTGTGCGTCCGGCCTTCGAAAGCTCGAATGCTGCCGTGAGGCCGGCTGGCCCGGCGCCGATGATGACCACCGATGGGTCCGGTCCAGCGCTCGTTTCGGGGGAAGTCGTCATCAGGTCACTTTCGCAATGAGGGACTTGGAGAGTGTACTGAAGAGACCCTCTCCGGTCGTTGACCCGGGTGTCCCTAGAGATCGGGGAGCGGCAGTACTCTGCGGGGCCATGCAAGACATCGAATCAAGCCAGTCAGACAACCTGTCTGAGGGGGGAGCCCGACCAGAAATTATCGGTCTCGCCCTTGTCGCTGTCGTAATCGGCATTGTCACCAGGTTTGTGACCCGGTCGTCCCTTTGGCTCGACGAGGCGCTGTCGGTTGATCTCGCCCAGCTGCCCCTTGGTCAGCTCTCTGAAGCACTCAAGCACGACGGACATCCTCCTCTCTATTACGCGCTCCTTCATGGCTGGATCAATCTTTTTGGTACCGGCGACGTTGCCGTCCGAAGTCTCTCAGGCCTTTTCGGCCTCGCGACCCTTCCGTTGGTATGGATTCTCGGTCGCCGGAAGGGCGGACCAACTCTGGCGTGGGTTGCGGTTGCGGTCGTTGCTGTCTCTCCATTTGCGGTGCGCTATTCCAACGAAACTCGGATGTATTCGTTGGTCATGCTTTTGGTGGTGATCGGGTGGCTGCTTGTTGACGACGTTGTCGATCAAGGCAAGGCAACGATCGGGAGATTCGTCGGAATTGCCATCGTCGGCGCAGCACTTCTCTACACGCATTACTGGAGTCTCTGGCTCCTCGGGGCTCTGGGAGTCACCGCCCTCTGGAAGATCTGGCGATCACCTGATCGTGCGGCCCGCCGACCATGGATCGGTCTCGTGCTTTCTCTCGTAGTCGCTGGTCTCGCTTTTGTTCCGTGGCTACCGGTGATGCTGTATCAGTCCGCCCACACAGGCACTCCGTGGGCCAAGGCGTCTCGACCCACCTCTGCGCTTTCGGTTGTTCTGGCCGATAACGGCGGAGGCGGTTACGGCGAGCAAACCCTGGTCGCAGCGTTGTTTGCGGTCGCCCTCGTTCTGGGATTGTTCGGATACGCCGTCGATCGACGCACAACGTCACTCGACCTGCGAACCCGGCCCGCGTTTCGCGGAGCGGCATGGATCGCAGCGCTCACCTTTGCGATCGGTTGCGTCGTCTCTTTCGCATCGTCGAGCGCGTTCGCTAGTCGATATTCCGCCGTTATCTTCCCGTTCCTCGCGCTTCTCGCCGCAGCCGGTTGTCTTTGCTTCGCTTCTCGTTGGGTTCGTTTCGGTGTTGTGGCGGTCTTCTGTGGCTTTCTCTCTATCGGTGCGTTCTGGAATGTCATTTACCACCGGACCCAAATGAAAGCGGCAGCGGACATCGTCGCGACGAGTTCCAAGCCGGGCGACATCGTGATCTTCTGTCCCGATCAACTCGGTCCAGCTGGCGTGCGTGTGATGCCTAGTGGCCTGACATTTCTCGCGTACCCCACCTACGGCGACGGGAAATTTGTTGATTGGGTTGACTATGCAACTCGTAACGAAGCGTCAGACCCCGCCGCGTTCGCTTCTCGGGTACTCGCTGATGCCGGTGTATCTCGTTCGATCTATCTCGTCTGGAACGATTCTTATAAGACGCTGGAAGGCAAGTGTGCTGGCCTTGTCGATGCGCTCGCAGCGGTTCGCACCCCGCAGATGCTTCTCGCCGATGACGGTTCCAAATATTTTGAACACGCGTCTCTGATTCGATTCGCTGCACCGTCATGACATCAACGATTGCTAGTCGTTCGAGGGCTCTGGTTGTTGATGTGCGTGAGGTCATCATCCCGTGGCTCACAACTAGGGTGCTGATCGCTGCAGGATTCATCACTGCCTACGCAGCGTCTGAACACCTCGTTCCAAAAGATCGGCCAAATGTTCTCACCGAGGGCCTCATTGCATGGGACGGCACTTGGTATCGAGATATCGCGGCACACGGATACAACGCAGTAGCACCCGACGGCCTGCGGTTCTTCCCACTTTTCCCGCTTCTTGGAAGAGCACTTTCCGTCGTTACTTTGGGCCGCACCGACGTTGCGCTGATTCTGCTCGCAAATGTGGCGTCACTGTTCTTGGCGATTGCTATTCGTCGACTGGTGATCTTCGAACGAGGTTCAACCGAACTCGCAAACCGCGCGGTCTGGATCGTGTGCCTGTTCCCAGGAGCATTCGTGCTCGCATGGGGTTACGCGGAATCGTTGTGGCTTCTTGCCGCGGTTTTTGGTTTTTGGGCGATTCGATCTCGACGATGGGGCTGGGCGATTGCCGCAGGTCTGGTCGTGGGCTTCTCGCGTCCACTCGGAATCGCACTCGCAGCTCCGGCCCTCATCGAACTCATTCGAGTTTGGCGTCAAGCGAAGAACGACGAGCGTGCTCTGGGAGTCGTCGCTGTTGCGTCGCCCTTCGCGGCAACCGGCGTGTACTTGCTTTGGGTGAACAACGTGTTCGGTGATGCATGGCTTCCGTTCTCAGTTCAGAACACGTTGAGAGGTACGTCTGCGAATCCCATCAGCAGGGTTTGGGAAGGCATTTCTCAAATGTTCGGCTCTCAGCGACTCGGCGATGGCCTTCACATTCCGTTTGCAATCGCGTTCGTCGTGTTGCTTGTGCTCACATTCCGTTGGTGGCCCGCTTCCTACGGCGTCTTCGCTGCAATTGTTCTGATGGCTGCATTGGGTGCCGAGAATTGGAACTCGCTAGAGCGTTACGGGATCAATGCATTCCCACTTGCACTCACACTTGCGGTTCCCGCTCGGAACGCAAAGGTCGATCGTGTGGTCACGACTGTGCTGGCCGGCGGAGTGGTCGCACTCAGTGCGTTGGCATGGATGGGTGCATACGTTCCGTAGTTTTCCTGTGCGCGGACTCCAACTGCGCGAGGATGAGCGCATGGGTTCTGACCTTTTCGACACTGCACCGCTTGATTTCACGTGTCCACGGTGTTCGTTGCCTGTCAGCGCGCGGTTCTATGGGCCGTGCGACGACTGTCGCGAAACAATGCGCGCCACACTGGGCACGGTTGCTCGCGAAGTCGAGGCGGAGGCCTACGAGCCCAAGATGAATGTTGTTCCAAACGCGGTTGCCACAAAGGACTAACGCGCAACGTTCGTGGGCTTAGCCCTCGATTGGAACTTCTTCAACCGTCACTGAGGTCATGACATCACCGACGGAAATGGTCTTGACAACATCGAGGCCGGCAATCGTGGTGCCGAAGAGGTTGTATTGCTTGGGGAGTCCGGGTTGGTCGCCGAGGCAGATGAAGAACTGTGATCCGTTGGTGTCGGGACCCGAATTCGCCATAGCGACTGCGCCATCTCGGTAATTACCCTGCACCGGTTCATCAGCGAACTTGTAACCCGGTCCGCCGGTTCCGTTACCGGTGGGACAACCGCCCTGAATCACGAAGCCGGGAACAACGCGGTGAAACGTGAGCCCGTCGTAGAAGCCAGTGCGAGCCAACGTGACGAAGTTGTTGACCGTCTTCGGCGCGATGCGGGGATCAAGATCCATAACGATGTCGCCCTTTGGCGTCGAAATGGTGACTCGATAGATGGTTGATGTGTCGATGGTGAATTCTGGAGCAGATGCCATGTCCTCATCGTGCCACAACTCAGGGCGCTCCTAGGCTTACCGAATGGCTCTGTCCCATCGTTCCGCATCGGAAGAACTTGCCGCTCGCGACGCGGTCGTAGCGGGGCTCGTTGCTCGTCACGGACCGATGCGTCTTTCGGCTGCCCCTCCTGCGAGTCATCGCTTCGAGTCGCTGGCGAATGCAATTGCCTCCCAACAGTTAAACGGTCGAGCAGCGGAGACGATTTGGGGCCGTGTCCGGAGCCACGTCGATGGCCCATTTACCGCCGAGGCGGTGCTTCGTGTGCCCGAGACCTCTTGGCGCGAGGCGGGACTCTCCGGAGCCAAGACAGCGTCACTGGTGGACCTAGCCGAGCACGTCGCCGATGGACGATTGCAACTCGAACGCATAGGCCGTCTCGGTGACGACGAGGTGGTGTCTCACCTGACCGCTGTCCGGGGAATTGGTCCGTGGACCGCCCAAATGTTTCTGATGTTTACGCTGCGTCGACTCGATGTTTGGCCCACTGGCGATTACGGGGTTCGTAATGGCTATGGGAAAGCCTTCAACGGTGGAGTCATGCCGTCAGCGAAGGAACTTGAACCGCTCGGTGATCGGTTTCGTCCCTACCGAAGTGTGGCTGCATGGTATTGCTGGGCTGCCGCTGACGATCCTGAATTCACCGTTTAGAGCGTCCAGTTACAAAGAGACAGCTGTTCCCTCGAGGGGGAAATGGCAGGCCACATAGTGGTCTTCGCCAACAGCCGTCATGACGGGCTCGACCTGAGCACAGAGTTCTTGGGCATTCGGGCAGCGAGTGCGGAACCGACAACCACTTGGCGGGGAGACCGGCGAAGGGATTTCTCCTGAAAGGCCTGCAAAATCACCCTTCGGGGCGTCGGGATCGGGCGGCGGAATCGAATCCAGCAACGTCTTTGTGTAGGGGTGCGCTGGAGTCGAGTACAGCAGGTCGGGATTACCGACTTCGCACAATTTCCCGAGGTACATGACTGCTACTCGGTCGCTCACATTCTTCACGACGGCGAGGTCGTGTGCGATAAAGAGCATCGTGAGTCCGTAGCGCTCTTTCATGTCCTGAAGCAGATTGAGTATTTGCGCCTGAACCGAAACGTCAAGAGCAGAGACAGGTTCGTCGCAAATAAGAAGCTTCGGTTCAAGCATCAGCGATCGAGCGATGCAGATTCGCTGGCACTGACCACCTGAGAATTCTGATGGTCGTCGGGTGCGTGCGCCCTCAGGATCGATACCAACAGACTCGAGCGTCTTGTCGACAAGTGCTGCTTGCTCCGCTGTCGTTCCGCGCTTCCAGATTCGCAAAGGCTCGGCAACGATGTCTGTGACCTTGCGGCGTGGATTCAACGACGAGATCGGGTCCTGAAAGATCATCTGCATCTGCGGACGTATTTCCCGCAGGTCAGTGCCCGACAGCGTTGTGAGGTCCTGTTGCTCAAGAAGCACTGAACCAGACGTGGGGGAGGGCATCTGCATGAGAGCGCGGCCAGTCGTCGATTTTCCTGAACCGGATTCACCAACAAGTCCCAAGGTCTCGCCAGGGAGGATGTCGAGGCTGACATCACTCACTGCATGAACTTTGAGTCCAGTTGATCCGATAGGGAATTCAACGACGATGTTCTCGGCGCGCAGAAGCGATGCTGATGTGTCACGAAGGTGGGCGGTACCAGAACCAGCCATTAGAGGCCCCCTGCTGAACTCATCGCGCCAGGTGCGGGAACGCCAACAGGAACTCCCGCAGCGATGTTGCGCTCAAGAGCTTCACGGTTCGCGTCGGAGCCCACCGGATACCAGCAACGCCATGCATGGCCATTTTCGGATTCAAGCGGTGGTTCCTCGTTCAAACATTTTTCCTGCACGTAGCGACAACGAGGGGCGAAGTTGCAACCCTTAGGTGGCGACAGGACATTCGGAGGACGTCCAGGAATCGCCTCGAGGCGAGTATGGCTTGGGCTTTCGATGCGTGGAATGGAGCGAAGAAGTGCTTCGGTATAGGGCATCTTCATGTTGCGGAACAGTTCGGTTGTCGAGGCTTTCTCGACAACCTTTCCGCCGTACATCACCATGATCTCGTCGGTGCGACTGGCGACAACTCCGAGGTCGTGACTGACAAGAATCATCGCCATGTGGCGGTCACGCTGAAGATCGTCAAGAAGATCAAGGATCTGAGCCTGCACTGTTACGTCGAGCGCAGTTGTTGGCTCGTCGGCGAAGAGAATCTTCGGCCCGCAGGCCAAGGCGATCGCGATCGTGACTCGCTGGCGCATGCCACCGGAAAGCTGATGCGGGTATTCGTTGAGTCGTCGCTCGGGCTCGGGGATGCCGACCTGGCGGAGAAGAGCGGTAGCAGTTGCTTTCGCTTCTTCTTTATCGACTCCGAGATGATGGCGCAGAGACTCGGTGATCTGCTTCCCGATCTTCATGACGGGATTCAGTGAGGTCATTGGATCCTGGAAGATCATTGCCATCTCGGCGCCCCAGACATGACTCATCTGTTTTTCGTTGTAGCCGATGACGTCAGTGCCTTCGTAGATCACATGCCCCTCGCGAATCACATTGCGATTCGGAAGAAGTCCCATGACCGAACGCGAGAGAACGGTCTTTCCGGACCCAGATTCGCCGACGACGCCGAGTGTTTGACCGCGTTCGAGAACGAAAGAAACGTCGTCGACTGCACGCACAACACCCCGCTCGGTGCGGAACGAAGTGGAGAGGCTTCGCACCTCAAGTAGTGGAGAGTTCTGGGAGTGGGGAGATGTGTCGGTCATGGTCACGCCTCCTTCACATCGGTGTATTCACGAATTCGGTCTCCGGAGAAATTGAGCGCAAGCACGGTGAGGAAAAGCACCGCACTTGGAATGAGGGCGATCCACGGAGCGCCGTTTTCGAGAGCTGGCTTGCCGCTCACGATCATGTTGCCCCATGTAGCAGTGGACGCTGCATCGATGGAAAGACCAAGGAAGGAAAGACCTCCCTCGGCCACCATGGCAACTGCAACGGCGATGATCGAGAAAGACAAAAGCGGCGGGATGATGTTGGGAAGAATCTCGCGTCGAAGAATCCGAATGTGACTCGCACCGAGAGAGCGGGCAGCAGTGACGAATTCGCGCTGACCGTAAATAAGTGCATTCGCTCGAACGAGTCGAGCAGTCGGGGCAATAGCGACGATGCCAAGTGCGATGGAGACGGTGATGACGGTTTTGGAATCGGTGAAGTTCACGATGGCAAGTGCAAGCAGGAGCGCAGGGAACGAAAGGAGAACATCCATCATCACCATGAGCACTGTTTCGGTCTTGCCTCGCAGGTAGCCGGCAGCGATACCAACACCGGTGCCAATCACTCCACCAAAGATGATTGAGAGGAAGCCAACCGCAAGCGACGCTCGTGCACCCCAAATAACTCGGCTGAATATGTCTCTACCAAGTGCGTCAGTTCCAAACCAGAACTGTGCGCTCGGTGCGAGTCGGGGACGACCAACAACTTTGGCTGGATTCTTGATCGGTAACCACGGAGCTGTGATCGCAAGCACAACGACAAGTATGAAGAAGCCCGCTGCGATCCAGAAGAACAGACCGAGGCGCTTCTTCGGCCGGGCCCCATCAACCTGATCAGGGTCGAGCGTATGGAGCGCCTCGGAGTTGTACTCATCGCCATCGGCAAAGCGCGTCACTTCGGTGGCGAGATCGCCACTGGCGGAAAAGACCGAGTCCGGAGCGGGACGGCCGGCAGCGTCAGGCGAGGGCGCGGGCATGACGAATCCTGGGGTCGAGGGCGGCGTAGAGAAGGTCAACGATGAAGTTCACAAAGACGTACGCGCAAGCGATGACAACGACTGCTCCCTGCACAGGGACGTAATCCTGTCCTTGGATTGCGGCGTAGGTATAGCCACCCAGACCGTTAAGTCCGAAAATAACTTCGAGGATGATTGTTCCTCCGACGAGGCGACCGAAGTTGAGACCAATCACGGTGATGAGCGAGAACGTCGAAGGTTTGAACGCGTGACCGTAGAGAACACGTCGAGGAGTCATTCCTTTTGCCCGTGCCATCGCAATGAAGTCTTCTTGCATTGTTGCGATGAGGTCAGTGCGAAGCAGACGCATGTAAACGGCCATTTCGGCAACTGCAAGACACACCGCCGGAATCGTGAGCGAAGCGAGGCTCGCGATTGGGTCATCGCTAAAGGCGGTGTAGCCGGTGGCATTGCCAATTTTGAGTGTGACGGGGAAGATCCAAATGAGGAGCATCGCCATAACGAAATTTGGCACCGCCAACAACATGAAGAGCGTGGCGCTTGAGGTGCGGTCAAGGATGCCGCCCGCTCTCTTTGCAGCAGCAAAGGCGAGCGGCACTGCGACGAGTAGCGCAAGGAATTGCGAATAGAGAAGAAGTTCGATCGTCACTGGCATTCGCTCTGCAAGTGCTTCGGAAACTGGCTGAGCATTTCGCGCCGATGTACCGAGGTCGCCTGTAACTGCGTTGCCCAGCCATCGCACATAACGCACAGGCATTGGGTCGTCGAGATGGAACTCAGCACGTTTCTGATCAACGCACTCTTGCCCGCCGGCGCCAGCGCAGAGGCGGGTAGCGGTATCTCCAGGAAGGAGTTCGAGCAGCAAGAACGACAGGAATGTGACGCACAGCAGCACAACGACGAGCTGCACGATTTTCCTGCGGACGAATCTCATCGTTGCGCCTCAGTGTGGAATGGGACGGTCAGTTGCGGCATGGGAACGGATCTCAGATTTCGACTCGCGGGGGAGCGACCGCCCCCATGTGACCTTCGCCACAGACCGGAACCTAGGCAGAACCTACCGACCTGTCAACCATTTAGAGACTAGGCGACCGGTTCGGTGTTCGTGAACTGAGTCAAGTTGCTGCGTCACGCTCGGTCGAAGATCTTGGCGCTGGGTCCTCACCACTGGTCGCGGGACTCGAGAACGCCGCGCAATACGGCAGGGAGGTCAGTCATGATCCCGTCCACGCCCAGGTCCAGAAGTCGTTTCATCTCGTCCTCATCATCGATGGTCCAAACGTGGACCGGCAGCCCAGCACGATGAGCTCGACGGAGAAAGCGCCGGTCGACAAGAGGGACCTTTCCCGCATGCGTCGGCACCTGCAAGCAGTTGCCCTCTGGCACCTTTCGGCCAATGCCGAAACTCGAGGCCCGAATGCGGGCAACCCCCTTCGGGCCCATTGAGGTGCAGATCTCGTTGCCGAACTGCGCTCTGAAGTGTTCAAGCCGTCGGTCGGAAAACGAGCCGAGACAGACGCGGTCAAGAGTCCTCGTGCGTTGCAGGAGGTCGGCCAGTGGTTCGACGACCTCATCATGCTTCGGATCGATGTTGACCCGGAGGTTCGGCCATGTCAGGAGAAGTTCTTCGAGGAGGGGAATTGGCGCGATGCCATCGATCCGCGCCTGAGAAACCTCAGACCACGGCAACTCCGAAATGAGGCCGATTCTGTCGGTCACCCGGTCCAGATGATCGTCGTGAAAGGCGATGACAACGCCGTCAGAGGTGACATGGGCGTCGGTCTCTACATACCGGTACCCCAGTTCAACGGCGTTGGCGAATGCTTCGATCGAATTTTCGGGCCAATCGCCGGCCCCACCTCGGTGAGCGAAGGCAATCGGTCCGTTGTGTTCAAGGTAGGGGTGAGTGGCGTTCCGCACGCCCGCACCGTAGACCGCACAGACTCAGAGAGAACGCGAAATCTCACGACGCCGGTACCCTCACCACCGTGGGATCGACAGACCGTTTCGCGATTCTTATGGCCAGCGACGAGCGATTGATCGCTGTTGACGAGGCCGCCTTTGTTCTCGCTTCTCATTTCCATGAGGGCGTTGCTGTCGATGATCGTCTTGCTGAACTTGATCGCCTTGCGGCCGGCTGCGGACCATCACTCGATGCTCTACTCGATCATGTCTTTACGAATTTGGGATTCCTTGGAAATAGTTGTGGCTACTACGACCAAAACAATTCGTGTCTCGATTCGGTAATCGATCGACGTCTCGGAATTCCGATCACCTTGTCGATTGTGTTGATGTCGGTAGGCCGCCGTGTCGGACGACAAATGAGTGGCATCGGGATGCCAGGTCATTTCCTTACCTTTGATGTCGAATCGGGTGTGTACATCGATGCATTCGATGGTGGCCAGAAACTTGACGAATTTGCCTGCAAACAATTGTTCACGCAGCTCCATGGCCCTGATGTGCCTTGGCATCCATCAATGCTTTCCCCGATTGGTCCGCGCGGAATTATTCGGCGGATGCTCAACAACCTTGCTCAAGTCGCCATGAACGAAAGCGACCACCGTTCACGAATCATCGCCACTCGGCTTCGAAGCCTTCTTCCCGACGCCTCGATTTGGGAGCGAGCGGAATTGGCCCGGGCCTACGAGGCGTCCGGTGACTTTGAGCGAGCATCGTGCGTCCTTGAAGCCGTCGCGGCTGAGGCTCCGCCCGATGAAGCGAAAGGCTTTCGGTTCGCTGCGGCCGAGTTGCGAGCGCTTCTGAACTAGGGCTGAACGTCAGGCATTGCGCAAAAGAGTTCCGTTTGCAACGACTATCACCGGTAGCGTGAGCCTATGACCCGTCGCACGAAGATCATTGCGTCCATTGGCCCAGCCTCCGACGATCCGCGCGTACTGAAGGGTCTCATTCAGTCCGGCATGGACATCGCCCGTATCAATCTTTCGCACGAGTCGCTCGAACTGGCGCTCGAGCGCTACCACCGCATTCGGGCGGTAGCTGCCGAAGTTGGCCGGCCTGTCGGAATTCTCGCTGACCTTCCCGGGCCGAAGGTGCGCCTCGGAAAGCTTCCAGGAGACGGCGTCCTGCTCGTCGATGGCCAGGAATTCCTCGTAACTCCCGGTACCGACCCAAGCACTGCCGAGGTCTTTCAGGTTGATTACGAAGATTTGCTGACCGATATTCATGAAGGAGACCAGTTGGTCTTCGGTGACGGTGCAGTGCAAGTGCAGTCGCTCGGCCGTCAGGGCGATCACCTCCGGGTGCGCGTCAATCACGGCGGGCACCTCACCGGTCGCCCAGGAATTCACATCCCCTCGGACCGATTGCGTATCGCGACTCCAACGCCGGAGGATCTTCGGTTCCTCGATGCATTCGTCGAGGTGGGCATCGACATGATCGCACTTTCATTCGTACGTTCGGCTCACGACGTTCGGCGCGTCGGAACGGAACCCGCGCCTCGCGGTCCAATGGTTGTCGCAAAGATCGAAACCCGAGCAGCGGTGCAGAACTTGGCGTCGATTGTTGAAGTCGCCGATGCCGTAATGGTCGCTCGTGGCGATCTTGGCTCCGAGTTTCCGATCGAAGAACTACCTCATCTCCAAAAAGAAATCATTCGCCGCTGTATCGCTGCCGGTCGACCAGTAATCACCGCGACGCAGATGCTCGAATCAATGATTCATTCACCAAGCCCGACGCGTGCCGAAGCATCAGACGTTGCCAACGCAGTCTTCGACGGTTCATCGACCGTCATGCTTTCCGGTGAAACGGCGATTGGTGACGATCCCGAACATGTCGTCGACGTCATGTCGCGTATTGCCGCAAGGGCCGACGAAAAATTCGATTACGCAGGCTGGCCAGCTCTTCTTGCTTCGCTTCAACTTGCGACCGGGGACAGCGCGGAATCTCGTGTCACGAATGCTGTGACTTCAGCTGCGCAACGAGCAGCAAGTGAGATCGGCGCCGCTGCAATCCTCTGTATTTCGCAGAGCGGTTTCACCGTTCGATCTGTCGCCCGTTTCCGCCCGAAGGCAAAGATCCTTGGCTTCTCGTCCGATCCGAGAACGGTCGCCCAGCTCACCATGAGTTGGGGCACAACCCCCTATTTGCTCGAAGCCGCGGGCAATGCCGACGAGTTGACTGACGAAGCGATTTCACTCGCGAAGAGAATGGGCGAGATTCACACCGGCGATCTCGTCGTCGTCGTGGGCGGTTCGAGATTCTCGAAGGGCCGCGTCACCGACACCGTTCGCGTCATCGAAGTTCCGTAGGTCGATGAAGCGGGAGGTCATCAATGGCCTTCACGTCGGGAGACTCGACCGACCAGCGATGCCGAGAATTGTTTTCGTGCATGGCGTGATGGATAGGGGCGCCACGTTTCTCAATGTCACGCGTCGGATGAAAAACGAATCGTGGTTGATCTACGACCGGCGCGGCTATGGGCGTTCTGAAGCAGTTGATGTGCCGGTATTTCATGATCATGTTGCTGACCTCAAACGATTCATCGAAGTCGAGTCTGGAGGAAGTCCTGTCGTCCTCGTCGGCCACAGTTTGGGCGGAACGATTGCGCTGTCGGCAGCATCCCAAGCGTCGAACTCGGTTGCTGCAGTAGTTGTACATGAAGCGCCACTGCCGTGGCTCGACTGGTGGCCGATTCGCGGCGAAGACGGTCGGCGCCTCGAGGATGAATCGTCGGGCGCCGCTGTTCGACGGGTGATGGAGCGCACGGCGGGCAAAGGCGTATGGGATTCGCTGCCGGAAGCGGTTCGTGCTCAGCGACTCTCAGAGGGACCCGTGATGGTGTCTGAGCTCGTCACTGCACGTGAGGGTTGTCCCTTCTCGTCAGATCGATTGTCGATGCCGGTTGTTGTATCGCGAGGATCTACCTCGATTGGTCATCGCGAGCAGGCCCAACAATGGCTCGTTGATTTCCTTCCGAACGCCTCGACGGCAACCATCGATGGCGCCGCTCACAATGTGCAAGCTTCACACCCCGATGCGTTTGCGAATTTGTTGCACGACGTCCTCGAGAGTGTGACGAGCGAGAAATCGTCGTAGCGTGGTCCCGTGACTGAATCTCGACCCGTCAATCTTTCAACCTCTGGTCCGCCTGAGACGGTGCTCCCTGAAGAACCTGCCGCTTTGCGCCATGCGCTTGAACAAGCGAAGCGGTCGGATTCAAATCGCCTCGAAGCACTAGGGGCAGTGGCAAGCAGCGCTCCGCGATCAAGCGCAGCGTGGGCGGCAATGGGGGAGAACGCCGCTTCGACGATCGAGGCCTATGCCTATTTCCGTGTGGGTTATCACCGTGGACTCGACACTCTTCGGGCCAATGGGTGGCGTGGGTCGGGTTATGTCCGCTGGACACATCTTTCAAACCGAGGATTCCTTTCGAGTCTGAATGGGCTCGCGAAGACAGCGGCAGAGATTGGTGAACTCGACGAAGCAGAGCGTTGCGAACTGTTCCTGCGTCAATGCGATCCCACTTGGCCACCGGCTGATCTTTCGAGTTGACCGATGGCGGCGCTGAATTTCACCGGAGTTGTGCTTACCGGTGGTTTTTCGCGACGAATGGGACAGGACAAGTCACTTCTCGAGGTCAGCGGGACGGTCCTGACATCGATCGTTGCGACGGCGCTCAGATCGGCGGGTGCTTCGGAGGTCATCGCTGTCGGAGGTGATATCGAAGCGCTGGAAGCGCTTTCGACAATCGACCGAGCGGTCTCAGACAAGTTTCCGGGCGAGGGGCCCTTGGGTGGAATTCTCACTTCGTTTGAGCAAGCCCAAGATGATGTGGTGGTGGTTCTCGCCTGCGATACACCGCTGGTCGATGCGGAAACGCCACTCTCCCTCTTGGCTGGACTTTCGTCAGTCAGCGACTGCGCCGTGGCCTACGCGTGTGTCGATGGGCGAGTTCAACCGCTCACTGCTGCCTGGAGGCGGAGCATCGCCATCGAGCCAGTACGGGTCGCATTCGAACGGGGAGATCGTGCACCGCGAAGTGTTTTCCCTGCTCTGAAAGTCGTTGAAGTCACAACGATTTCGCCAGCGGCGGTCGAAGACGTCGATCATCCCGAGGATCTGCAACGCTACGCTGCCGGTTCTTAGAAGCAGCCGACACAGAACGAGGACAATCGGTGAGTTCAGTTCCAGAAATCGATCTCAGCACTCTTGAGGGACTGCTTGGCGAAGGCGCAGCACTCATCGACGTGCGTGAAGAGGATGAATACACCGATGGTCATGTGGTCGGGGCACTCCACATTGCTCTCGCGACTGTTCCTGATCGCGTGGCCGAGGTTCCGTCAACGGGTCCTGTCTATGTGATCTGTGCTCTCGGCGGTCGCAGCGCTCGAGCAGCGGAGTTCCTTCGTGCCCAAGGCATCGACGCAATCAATGTCGCCGGCGGAACGAACGGTTGGATCGACAGCGGACGTCCCGTTGTGCGCGGCAGCTCAGCGGTCTGACGGAGACACGTGACCGAACCTCAGTTCCGAATTGTTGACACCGACGCGGAGTTTTCTCGCGTCATTGATCTCCTCCGGAGCCAACCGAGTTACGCACTCGATACCGAATTCCACCGAGAGCGCACCTACTTCCCCAAGCTTGCTCTCGTACAGATCGCGTGGCCTGGCGACCTTGTTTTGGTCGATCCGTTGGCGGTCGATCTTCGACCTTTCGCTGAGATTCTTGAGAGCGAAAGCATTGCGGTCTTGCATGCAGCGGATCAGGACCTAGAAATACTTGAGTTGACCTGTGGGACGGTTCCTAAGGTCCTGTTCGATACGCAGATCGCCGCTGGTTTTCTCGGATTGAGTACTCCTTCACTTACGACGATCTACGAACGGTTTGTCGACTTCAGAGTTGGTAAGGGCGATCGCCTCACCGATTGGTTGCAACGCCCGCTCACCGACGGTCAGCTTGTCTATGCGGCCAACGACGTTGCCCGCCTTCTTGAGGTCCGCGACCGGATCGTCGAGCAGCTTGATGCTCGAGGTCGACTCTCTTGGGCCTTGGACGAGTGCGAGATTCAACGGGTTCGCCTTCGGGGACAACGAAACCCCGAAGATGCATGGCGCCGAATCAAAGAAGCGCGGCAGCTGCGGGGCTCGGCTCGAACGGTCGCTCGTTCGCTTGCCGCATGGAGAGAGCGCCGGGCTGCGGCACTCGATATCCCCGTTCGCTATGTGCTCTCCGATATTGCCCTCACCGGTATTGCTCAGCGTCCGCCCAAGGATCGGCGAGATCTTGAGAAGGTCCGAGGCTTTGACCGGGGCACCCGAGACGATGTCGTCAACGAGATCCTCGCTGCGGTGAGGGCCGGCGTCGCGGACACCACACCGATTTTGGACGACGTGGTTCCTGGGGGAGTTGAGAAGGACCTTCGCCCCGCGATTGCGCTCATCTCGGCGTGGATTGCCCAATTGGCACGGGATCTTGAGATTGATGCGTCGCTTTTGGCGACTCGAGGCGATATCGAGGCTTTTCTTCGAGGCGACGAAGGTGCCCGCCTGGCGGAAGGGTGGCGAGATGACCTCGCCGGACGGCCAGTCCGAAGCCTTCTCGAAGGTGGCGCCGCCGTTGCTTTTGCGGGAAATGGCGAACTTGTGATCGAAGAACGATCCCGGCGACCACTCTCATGAGGAGAAATGGGCCGGAGATGCCACAAGCACCCCTCACGGGCCGATACACTCACACGGCAATCTCACCGACGGGAGTTGGCCGTTGAAAAAGGGTCGACATCGGCGTTTTGAGGAAGCGAGAGCCCTCAAGCGCACCAACGACAATCTTGACGCGATCCTCGATGCTCGCGACGCCGAACCGTGCCCCGAGTGTGGGGCCGATCCGGGCCACGACCATTCGTCGTGGTGCATGTACGACGCCGAGGCCGAACGCGACGAAAGCGCCTGGCCCTCCTGAACTTCCATCGGTCCATCACCGGTGGACCGAACTGAAAGACACTCGTGCCCCCCTCATCTTCAGTCCCGCTTCGTAACGTCGCGCTCGTCGCCCACGTTGATCACGGCAAGACCACCCTTGTCGACGCGCTCCTGCGTGCGACGGGCACGTTCAGCGATCACGCCGCCGTTGTCGACCGAGTCATGGACTCCAACGACCAAGAACGTGAACGAGGTATCACCATCCTCGCCAAGGCCGCCTCGGTCACCTGGAACGACATTCAGATCAACCTCGTCGACACACCAGGCCACTCCGATTTCGGTGGCGAGGTCGAACGAGCGCTTTCGATGGTCGACGGAGTCATCCTTCTTGTCGATGCCGCTGAAGGCCCGCTTCCACAGACCCGCTACGTGCTGTCGAAGGCACTTGGCCTCGGACTGCCGACTGTGGTCGTGGTGAACAAGGTCGACCGTCAAGATGCTCGACCCGAAGAAGTACTCGACGAGATCTACCAACTCTTCATGGACCTCGATGCTGATGAGAGCGCCATCGAGTTTCCGATCATCTCTGCCATTGCCCGCGACGGCAAAGCCGTCAGCGGTATTGGCATGCCGGGGCCAGATGATGACCTCACCCCGTTGTTCCAGGCCATTGTCGACACCATCCCGGCCCCAACTGGCGATCCCGATGCGCCAGTGCAGGCAATCGTCACAAACCTTGATGCATCCGAATACCTCGGTCGTTTGGCGATCGGGCGCGTGATGCAAGGAACCCTGCGCCGAGGCGAACAGGTTGCGCTTTGTGAAGAAGACGAAGGTCAGAACCCACTTCGACGCAAGCTGACCCAGTTGATGTCGTTCTCGGGTATCGGCCGACTTGAGGTCGACGCCATCCGAGCCGGCGATCTCTTCATTGTCGCTGGCTTCCCTGAAGTTGAAATTGGCGACACCCTTGCCGACTCAGTGAATCCCGTTGCCCTGCCTCGGCTCACTGTCGACGAGCCGGTCCTCCGTATGACCTTCGGCGTCAACACCTCGCCTCTCGCTGGTAAGGAGGGTCAGTTCCTGACCTCCCGACACCTGCGCGATCGGCTCGACAAGGAAATCCTCGGCAACGTGTCGATCAAGGTCGAGCCGACTGAGTCGCCCGACATCATCGAGGTTTCAGGTCGCGGCGAGCTCCAGCTCGCAGTTCTCATCGAAACGATGCGCCGTGAAGGCTATGAACTTCAGGTCAGCCGACCAGAGGTCATCGTGAAAGACATCGACGGCACGAAGCACGAACCGCTCGAACGAGCGGTCATCGATGTTCCCGATGAACATGTCGGTACGGTCACCCAAGCTCTTGCCCCGCGTAAGGGTCGAGTCACCGACCTTCGCCCAGGTGACACTGGCCGAACCATTGTCACCGTTGAAGCTCCCGCTCGTGGCCTTATTGGTTTCCGCTCACAGCTCCTCACCGCCACCCGCGGCACCGCCCTCATGCATCAGCACAACGCAGGCTGGGTTGCGTGGGTCGGCGATCTTCCAACCCGGAAGGGTGGAGCGATGATCTCCGACCGTCAAGGCACTTCAACTGGCTACGCCATTGGCAACCTTCAAGAGCGTGGCGAGATGTTCATCGGTTCAGGTGAAGCTGTCTACGAAGGCATGATCGTCGGCGAAAACTCTCGTAGCGACGACATGATGATCAACATCGTCCGAGAAAAGCAGAAGACGAATATCCGCACACACTCTGCCGATGAAGCAATCAAGCTTGTCCCACCGCGCGAAGTAACCCTGGAGAACGCCATCGAGTTCATCGGTGACGACGAACTCGTTGAGGTCACACCTCAGTCACTTCGTTTGCGCAAGCGGATCCTCAAGGAATCTGACCGGCGCCGCACCGGCAAGAAGTAGGCGTTACTCAGCGCTTGCCGCTGCACGCTTCACTGAAGGATGTGGCAGGAAAACCTGCGTACCGCGTTGTTCGATCAAATCGACGATGCGGTCGTACGCGCCTTGTCCGACGAGGGCAACGATTTCATCTTTGCTCGAGACATAGACGGGTACATCGCCGACGAATGCTCGGGGATCTTCGGTGCACCACCAATGGAAATCGTCGCCACCTTCGCCCCAATCCCGACGCTTCCATTCGCGCAGAATGTTGGTCTCGTACTCGTTGTCGTCGATGTGGAAATCGAGCCGTACCGGAACCTGCCAGCAGACTTCGGGCTTCCAGTCGATGAAATTCTCGCCGCGAGATTCCGCCGCAGTATGGAAGGCGCAGCCCGCGCCGCCAGGGAAACCGGGTCGGTTCAAGAAAATGCAGGCGCCTTCATGGCGGCGTGTCACCCAATCGCCATGATCTTTATGGATCGGGCCACCAAGCGACGCGGCAACCTCTTTGAACTGCCATTCGTCGTCACGCAGACGCGGAAAGACTTCAGCGACGCGTTTGCGGTCGTCTTTGTCTGAGAAATGGGCGCCATGGGAGCAACAGCCAAGCATCTTGCTCGCATCGGGTTCTTCCTCGATACCGAGACAGCCATCGCCGTAGATGCACTTCCAATTACTGGTGAGCCATGTGACATCAAAGGTGTACGTCTCGCCATCGAGATCGAATGAGATCCACTCGTGGACATCATCGTCACTGATTTCGCTTCGTTGCCCAGCCATGGATTGATCCATTCAGTTCATTGGAATGAGGATGAGCGAAACCCTAGTTGCTGACTCTGTCGCATTCGGTGAGTAAGTATGTCGTCATGTCCGGAGAATTCGACGAGATCCGTCAACGCCTCGAATCGATCGCCGAGGAACTGGCCGACCTCGCAATTGTTCGATTGCGAGAATCAATCGACGCTGGGGGACACGAACTCCCAGTCGACGAGAAACGGTTAACGAGGGCTCGTCGTGCAGTCGAAAAAGCGATCGGACTGCTGAGCGAACCCGACGATACGTTGGACTAACTCAAACTCCGGCGAGGCGGCCGTACAAGGTTGTTCGCTGCTCAAGGACGCGCCCAAGTGGCGCGACGAGGTCAGCGAAATCCTGAGGTTCCATTCCCTGCCCGTGATCGGCTCCTGCAGCGCGACTGATGTTCTCGTCCATGAGTGTTCCACCGAGGTCGTTTGCTCCGGCCTGGAGAGCCTGCTGTGCACCGCTGACGCCGAGCTTCACCCATGACGTCTGAATGTTGTCGATGAGACCTCGGTAGGCAATGCGCGGCACCGCGTGCATTAGTAGCGTCTCTCGGAAGGTTGGTCCACGACGTGCCTTCTTCGTGAGATAAAGCGGTGTTGCCATGTGGACGAACGGCAGCGGTACGAACTCGGTAAAGCCACCCGTCTCTTTTTGAAGATCACGGGTCCGAATGATGTGACGCGCCCAATGAACGGGTCGTTCTACTGATCCGAACATGATCGTGATGTTCGAACGTAGACCGACGCGGTGAGCAGTTCGGTGGGCTTCCAGCCATTCCTCGGTGTTGATTTTGTCTGAGCAGATGATTGCTCGGATCTCGTCGTCAAGTATTTCCGCTGCAGTGCCAGGCAACGTTTTGAGACCGGCGTCCTTGAGGCGAAGCAGATAGGAATCGAGTGGCTCCTCGAGTCGGCGTGCACCCTCGGTGACTTCGAGCGCTGTAAATCCATGAACGTGGATATCGGGCACAGCATCGGTGACCGCTCGGGCCACATCGATGTAATAGTCGCCATCAAAATCCGGATGAATGCCGCCCTGAAGACAGACCTCGGTGGCTCCCAAATCTGCTGCCTCGCGAGTGCGTTGCGCAATGTCGTCCAGGGTGAGCAGATACGGGGTTCCTCGGAGATTCAGCGAAAGTGGTCCTTTACTGAATCCGCAGAATCGGCACTTAAACGTGCAGACGTTCGTGTAATTGATGTTCCGGTTATGGACCCAAGTGACGGTGTCGCCGACTGCTTCGGCACGCAATTCATCAGCGAGCTGGGCGACCGCAGCAAAGTTGGGTCCACGAGCGCCGAAGAGCGTGACGATCTCATCGAGTTCAGGTGTTTGACCAAGGCGAACGCCCTCGATGACCTCAGCGACAGCGCCGGTGGCCCTTCCTTCGGCGGGAACGTAAGTGGGCGGAGTGATGCGGGATCCGGCACTCCAGATGGTCGAGCGAGGTCCGATCTGTAACACCTCGACGCCATCGTCGACCTGTTCGGGTGCTGCGGGCTTCAGCGACTGGACGAACACCGCGCCAGCGTCGTCACGAGCGAGTCCGTCAGCATCTGAACGATCCATGACAGAAAAGCGCAGATCCTCATCGATCCACTTCGGGTCATTTCGAACGAACTCGGGATGAACCGTGAGTCGGGGAGCGAGGGTGAAGCCCTTCGCTTCAGTGACGGTTCGAAGGATGTCCAGGTCAGGCCACGGACGCTCGGGATTGACGTGATCGGCGGTGACTGGGGAAACGCCGCCCCAGTCGTCGATGCCGGCGTCAAGAAGCACGCCGAAGTCGTCGGAGAGGTTGGGCGGAGCCTGCAGGTGAATGTCGGGAGGGAGGATCAGCCGCGCCAGTGCGATTGCGTCGAGGTAAACGTCGGCAGGGCAGGGATCGGATGCATGCATCGCTGTTCCCGCCTTTGGCAGGAAGTTCTGAACGATGACTTCTTGCACGTGTCCGTGACGACGGTGCGATGCAGCTATTGCTTCCAAAGCTGCAATGCGATCGATGCGATCCTCGCCGATGCCTACGAGAATGCCAGTCGTAAATGGGATCGACAGTTCGCCCGCTGCTTCAAGCGTTGCAAGCCGACGTTCGGGAGTCTTATCGGGAGCACCCCGATGGCACTCAAGGTCGCCACGCAACGATTCAACCATCGCCCCTTGCGACGGCGAAACCTTGCGCAATTGCGCCAACTGATCTGCTGGAAGCGCGCCGGCGTTTGCGTGGGGGAGGAGACCGGTTTCATCGAGGACCAATTGCGCCATCGCCGCGACGTAATCGATTGTGGATCCGTACCCGTTGTCTGCAAGCCACTGAGCAGCGACTGGATAGCGATCTTCGGGTGCTTCGCCGAGAGTGAAAAGTGCCTCGTGACAACCAACTCGGGCACCCGCAATCGCGAGAGCGCGGACCTGAGCAGGAGAGAGATACGGCGATTCAAGGCGAGCCGGAGGCTGAGCAAAGGTGCAGTAGCCACAGCGATCTCGGCAGAGCATCGTGAGGGGAATGAAGACCTTTGGTGAGTAGGTCACTCGGACACCGAACGTGCGGTCACGAATGGACCGAGCTTCCGACAGCAACTCCTCGAGCGGGGCATCAAGCCTTGACATTTGAGAGACCCTATCGGGCGGTACGAGAACCCAATGCCTCCGCGTCGACGAGCCAAATGAGGTCGTCGTTCGCGAGGTGCGCGGCTGGAGCGCTGAGATCACCGTCAAGGACCCGATGCAACGCTTCTGTCTTGGACGCTCCGGCAACAGTGACGACTGCAGACCGACATCGGGAAATTCCGGCAAAGGTAAAGGTCAGTCGTTCGTGTGGGTTCTGAGCGAGTGGATCGACGTTCGAAACCACCAGGCGATCGACGTGAGCAGTCAGTCCTTCGGATTGAGGAAAGAGTGATGCTGTGTGACCGTCTGGACCGAGGCCGAGATGGATGAGGTCGATTGGAGGTGCTGAGCGCACAAGGCGGTCGTACACATCTGCTGCGTTGGGAATATCGGAACGCATTGGCTGAACGGAAGCCAAGGGCGCAACCTTCGAAAGTAACGACTCTTCGACGAGTCGGTAGTTCGAATCTTCGTCAGTGAGCGGGACGCATCGTTCATCTCCCCACCACGCGTCGACTGTCGACCAGTCGATTGCTGGAGCCCTGAACAGGGCGAGCTGCTCATAGCAATCGCGTGCGGTGGATCCGCCTGAAAAGGCGATCGCGAACTGTGAAGCCTTACGAGCAGCAGCTCGATCAAGAACAAGTTGCGCAAAGGATGCGGCGACGTCGTCAACAACGACGAGCGATCCGTTCACTTCAGCGACTTCGCCTTCTCTGTGAGCGTCTCAAGTAGATCATCGAAGGACTTCGAAAACGATGCAACACCTTCGTCTTCGAGCTGCTTGGTGACATCTGACAGAGAAAGTCCGAGTGCCGCAAAACCATTGAGGACCGCATGGGCTCCAGCGAGATCGGCGTCGACGGTGCGGGCGACAGTCCCGTGGTCGTCGAAATCGTCGAGGGTCTTCTCCGGGATGGTGTTGACCGTGTTCGGGCCAATGAGGGAGTCGACATAGAGCGTGTCGGGGTAGTCGGGATTCTTCGTTGAGGTCGATGCCCAAAGTGGGCGCTGAGGACGAGCGCCTCGAGCGACGAGAGCGTCCCAGCGCGGTCCGCTGAACGTCTTGAGGAAGGCTTCATACGCAACCTGCGCATTGGCGACCGCGACCTTTCCCATGAGTGCCTTTGCGTCGTCCGAGCCCAGCGCCTCGAGCCGCTTATCGGCTTCGGAGTCGACACGACTGATGAAGAACGATGCAACCGATGACACCGCGGACAGGTCGCCTTCACGTGCTTCGAGGCCAGAGATGTACGCCTCCATGACCTCGCGGTAGCGCTCGAGCGAGAAGAGGAGCGTGACATTGACGCTCACGCCTTCGGAGATCATCGCTTTGATGGCCGGAAGGCCTTCGGCAGTGCCAGGGATCTTGATGTACAGGTTTGGCTTGTTAATGAGCCCGTGAAGGTGACGCGCAGCTGAAGCGGTGCCGTCGGTGTCGCGAGCGAGTAGAGGCGAGACCTCGATCGACACATAGCCGTCGATTCCGTTGCTGGCGTCGTACACCGGGCGAAGAATGTCGAGAACGTTGTTGATGTCGGTGACCACAAGTTCCCAGTACGCATCGGTCACCGAAGTGCCAGCAGCGAGCAACTGACGAAACTGTTCGTCGTAAGAATCGCCACCAGAAATTGCCTTCTGGAAAATGGTGGGATTCGAGGTGACGCCTCGAACGCCGCGATCAACCCACGTCTTCATCTCGCCGTTTTCGATCCAGTCGCGGCGGACATTGTCGAGCCATGGGCTCTGGTCCTCAGTCGCATAGAGGTCTGTAAGTCGTGACATTGCAGTGCTCCGAATCAGTTGAGGACGATACGTACGTGTTCGATGACGTTTTCAACGGTCATGCCGAAGAGTTCCATGAGTTCAGGACCAGGAGCGCTTGCGCCGTAGTGGTCAATACCAACGCACGCGTCGGCCCAGAGTGCCCAGCCAAAGGTGGAACCTGCCTCGACGGAAACGCGGGGAATACCCTCGCCGAGAATCGAACGCTGATAGTCGTCGTCCTGATCCATGAAGAGTTCCCAGCAAGGCATGGAGACGACGCGAGCCGAGACGCCTTCCGTCGCAAGTTGATCCGCTGCTGCAATGCACAACGACACTTCGGAACCAGTGCCGATTAGTACGACATCTGGATCAGACTTGGTGTTGCGAAGAATGTACGCACCGAGCTCAACGTCGGTGTTACCTGCCGTGCCTTCGAGGACGGGAAGGTTTTGGCGACTCAGTACGAGTGCCGTCGGGCCTCCCTTTTCGATTGCGATCCGCCATGCCTGTGCCGTTTCGTTTGCGTCAGCAGGTCGGATGACTCGCAACTTCGGCATCGCTCGAAGAGATGCAAGGTGTTCGATTGGCTGATGCGTTGGTCCGTCCTCGCCAACTCCAATGGAGTCGTGAGTCCACGAATAGATGACATGGAGATCGGAGAGAGCGGCAAGACGCACAGGCGGACGCATGTAATCAGCAAAGACGAAGAACGTTCCGCCAAACGGAATGAGTCCACCGTGCGCAGCCATTCCATTCATGACCGAACCCATTGCATGTTCACGGATACCGAAGTGGATCTGACGCCCGTCACGATTCAAGCGAGAGAAGGCAACTCCGCCGTCGAGTTCGACACCACAGTTGCCGGTGAGATCAGCACCGCCGCCCATGAGTCCCGGCACAACAGGAACGAGTGCGTTGAGAACCTTCTTGCCTGCATTACGCGTCGCAACAGACTCGCCTGCTTCCCAAACCGGCAGTGAGTTCTGCCAGCCATCGAGCCCTCGTCCTTCAAGGACTGCATCGAGTTCGTCTCGCTTTTCGGTCCAGTTTTCGTAGAGCGAGTACCAGGCTTCACGTGCCTCGCGGCCGCGGACGCCTGCTGCACGCATGTGCTCTAGAACGTCGTCTGGCGACCAGAACGCTTCGTCAGGCATGCCCATGACGGCCTTTGTCGCCGCGATTTCTTCGGCGCCAAATGGATTGCCGTGCGCGTGTGCGGTGTCGGTGAATTTGGGTGACGGGTAGCCGATGTGACTGCGAAGAACGATTAGTGACGGTTTACCGTCGATGTTCTTGGCTCGGTTGACGGCTGCTTCAAGAGCATCGATGTCTTCACCAATTTCACCCACGTTCTCGACATGCCAGCCATAGGAACGGAATCGTTCAGCGGCATCATCAGAGAGTGCGAGTTCAGTTGGGCCATCGATTGAGATGTGATTGTCGTCGTAAATCGCTACAAGCTTGTCGAGACCAAGATGACCGGCCAACGATGCGGCCTCGTGCGAAATGCCTTCTTCGAGATCTCCGTCCCCGCAGAGAACAAAGGTGTGATGGTCGAACAATTGCGGGCCGAACTGTGCACGAAGCGCATGTTCTGCGAGTGCAAGGCCAACCGCGTTTGCAAGTCCTTGCCCGAGAGGTCCAGTTGTGACCTCGATGCCTGGTGTGTGGCCACGCTCGGGATGTCCTGCCGCCGGGGATCCGAATTGCCGGAAGTTCTTGATGTCGTCGAGCGTTAATCCGAAGCCTGTGAGATAGAGCATCGAATACTCGAGAATTGATGCATGACCACCCGAAAGTACGAAACGGTCTCGGTTTGGCCAGTCGGGGCAGCTGGCGTCATACCGCATGACTCGTGCGTAGAGCGCATAGGCCAACGGAGCGAGGGCCATGGCGGTTCCGGGGTGACCGGAGTTCGCCTTCTGGGGTGCATCCATGGCATAGCCACGGACAACGTCGACGGTACGGGATTCGATTCGGCTGTCGGTCACGGCCGCACCTTAGTGGTGGCGACGTCCGAAGATGACTGCCGACAGGGGAGCGGCCGAGAGTCCGGGTCCGCTCGATCCTGGACCGATGGCTGTTGCGACGTGGACTCCCGCATACGCGGCAGTTCCAAGTGATTCTGTAAGCGGTCCTAGATCGCTCACGCCTTCGTGATCGGCTTCGGGATCAATGGTCGCGCAGGAAAATATCAACGCCCCGGCCGCGGCCGGTCCCTCGAGGGCATCGCAAATTCCGGAAGAAGATCCCGGGTCCTCCAGTCGATGCAACGAAACCAAAGTGCCAGAGGGAAGGGACGCTGCAACAGCGAGTGCCCCGCTGTCACGGTCTGCACCCAAAACTTCGTGGACGTCGATGACAGTCAATGAGTCGGCGTCGATGACCGCCAGTGCAAGTTGAGTCGCTGTTCGACTGCGCTCCTCAGAGGGAACCTTCGAAAGAACGTTGTAGACGGCATCGAGGGCCAGTGCTCCATCGAGTTCACACACCATCGACCCAACTGATTTTGTGATCGTCATGTTCTCGCCGATTGACGTTGAACCATGGGCAAGCGTCGCTCGAGAGTATGTGGAGTGAAATGCGATGGCGACACATCCGTAGATGTGTGCGTGGTTGTCTCGAATCAAAGGCGCTCCGTGGGATCCAGTGAGAAGGCCGCCCGAAAGATTTTTGGTTTTGCTGAGTTCGCAAAGGGCATCGATGGTTTGGGTCACCATCGGTAACGACGGAGTGCCGAGCACGACGAGGGTCGCTGCATTGGCGAGCATTCGGGTTGTGAGGTAGTCGAGACCAGCGAGACCTTCGTCGAGGCCTACAAACGTGATGTCGTCTTCCGGCGTTTGCGACCAAAACGACCAGAGGCTGAGAGCGGCTCCGGACGAGACCTCGGAACCCGCCCCGAGTACGCCCGATGACGCGACAAACATCAATTTGGTGGGTTGGAGGATTGTTTCAATGGCCCGGAGGATGTCTTCGGCTGCTCCACTAAACGCTGACGTAGCAAAAACGATCACCAAGTCGGGCGGTTCATGTCCGAGGTCAAGAATGTCGGCGATGACATCGCCCGTTGCATGCGAAGCGATCGGATGAGTCGAGAGCGCGGCAGCGCTTCGCATCAGGCGACGGGCGGCAGGAGCGTAAAAGGAACGACGGTGACTGGCCCAAGGTCGACTCGGCAATGGGCCTCGATCGTTCCGTAGTCTTCAAACGTCAACTCGGCACGAACCAGTCGGTAATTGAATTTGCCTGGTTCCACCTGCAGCGGTTGAACATTTCGGGCGATCTGTTCCTCGCCCCTGAAATAGGTGACCTCAAGTGCGCCGGTGTCTCGGGATCCCGGCGGACAATGAACGATTACGCACAAATGAGGCTCGATCGTCGCCGGCACGGGGTTGGGTGCAGCGGCAGAGAATTGAACTCCGGTGATGTCGATGCGAGTCGATGGTCCTGCCACCTGCCGAGTTTCGATGCCTTCGATGAAAAGTGCCGAGAGAATCTCCATAACCGAGAAGGTAATCGCAGTCACCTACTCTTCGAACAGCCCACCGCTAGCCTTGTGCGATGGCCGTTGGCGAAGGTGTGACTCCTACCCGTGAGGTGATCCTCATCGAGGCAGAGCTCTGTTTCGCCGAGAACGGTTTCGACGGAACTTCTCTCAATGACATTGCGGGTGCAGTCGGGATTCGGCGCTCAAGCGTTCTGCATCATTTCCCTTCGAAGGAAGCCATCTACAAAGAGGTCTTCGATAGGGCCCTCGCTGGATGGATCATCCAAGTCGATACCGCCACCGATTCTCCTGTCCAAGGCTGGGAGAAGGTCGATCTCGTCCTCACTGCAGGGTTCACCTTTTTTATGGAGAACTCAGAATTCGTCCGGATCGTTCGTCGAGAAGCCCTCGATGGAGGCCGCCGACTTGGTGTCGACCTCGGTGTGGCGTTGCGCCCGTTGTTCGAAAAGGCGGTTGAGTACTTCACCGTCGAAATGGAGGCAGGCGCATTCCGGCGATTCGATGCCGAGCAATTGATGCTCACGGGCTACGGCGCGCTGCTGAGTTACTTCAGCGATCTGCCTTTCATCGAAGGTCTTCTTGATCGCGATCCTCTTGCGCTTGATGCGCTTGAGCAGAGGCTCGAACATCTCCGGTCATTCTTTCGAGCAGCGCTTGAGCCATGACCACAACCCTTTCCGAATCAGAATCGAAGGCGTTGCTCTCGAAGTTTGGGGTGCCGTTCCTTCCAGAAGCTCTCGTCACCTCTCCGGCCGAAGCAGTGGCGTTTGCTGCGAGCTCGAGTTCCCCCATGGCGTTGAAACTCTGTGGTGCGAATATTGCTCATAAGTCTGAGCGCGGCCTGGTACATCTCGGTGTCTCTGGAGCTGATTCCATACGCGACTCTTGTCAGAAGTTGCTCGAAGCTGCCCGACCCGAGGACAACGCAACCGGGGTGTTGATCGCCCCGATGGCCAACGGACTGCGTGAATTTATTGCGGGAATTTCTGTGGATCCTGTCTTTGGAGCAACCGTGGTTTTCGGTCTCGGGGGAGTGCTGGCTGAAGCAATTGCAGATGTCACCGTTCGGCTCGCTCCAATTCGCCGTCACGATGCCTTCGACATGCTGGCGTCACTTCGAAGCCAGTCGCTGCTCGGAGATTTTCGAGGCGAACCGGCAGTGAACCTCGAAGCGCTCGCCAACTTGTTGTGCGCACTTTCGACAGCGTCTTCCGAAATCGACGGATTGGTCTCCATCGACCTCAACCCAGTCATGATCATTAACGGAATGCCAGTTGCTCTCGATGCGCTGGTTGAGATCGAGCAGCCGGGAACCGCAGCGTGATGAGTACCGATCATTTCAAAGCGCTCTTCGATCCGCGTGCAATTGTCGTTGCCGGAGCCTCGACCCACCCCGGAAAATTCGGATTTGTCGCGTTACACAACATCCTCTCTTGCGGCTATGCCGGCAAGGTCTTCGCCACAAATCGTGAACGTGCCGAGGTTTTGGGCCGGGCAACTTTCGCCGACCTCAGTGAGATTCCCGATGGTGTCGTTGATCTGATGTTTGTTTGCACTCCAGCAGCCTCGAATCCAGAGTTGCTTCGCCAAGCTGCGGCCAAGGGGATTCGCGCGGCATTCATTGCGTCGGCCGGTTACGGAGAGTCAGGCGATGAAGGTCGACAGCTCCAGACTGAACTGGTTGAGCTGGCAAATGAACTCGACATTCTCGTCGTCGGTCCCAACGGACAAGGCCTGGTGTCGACCCCTTCGCAGTTGTGTGCCCAGATCGTTGCGCCGTATCCACCGGCCGGAAGCATCGGGATTGCGAGTCAGTCGGGCAATTTCGTCTCATCATTTATGAACCTGTCGCGACAGAGCGGCGTGGGTGTGAGCCGGGCGATCTCCGTTGGCAATGCCGCTCAGGTCGGGGTGATCGACATGCTCGAGTACTACGCCGAGGACCCAGAGACCTCCGTGGGACTCGTGTACCTCGAAGGCGTGACCGATGGTCGTGAATTCGCCGATCGTCTCGAAGCGGTGTGCCGTCGAATGCCGGTCGTCATCGTGAAAGGTGGTTCGTCGGGCTCCGGTGCCAAGGCCGCTGCGAGTCATACCGGTTCGCTTGCAACCGATGACCGGGTTTTCGATGGGATGTGTCGTCAGGCAGGCGCAGCGCGAGCTTCATCGGTATCCGAAGCGTTCGATATCGCAGCGGCGTTTGCGACGCTTCCCACTCCAAGTGGGCCGCGGTTGGCAATCGTGACCACCGTGGGAGGATGGGGCGTGCTCGCCGCCGATGCCACCGCGACGACAAGTCTTGAACTTGTCGATCTTCCCGACGATCTCCGGACAACTCTCGATGGCCTTCTGCCACCGCGATGGAGCCGGAACAACCCGATCGATCTTGCCGGCGGCGAAACCAAGGACACAGTGCCGGCGGTTCTCGATGCCGTGGTCGGCCACTCGGGCATCGATGCAACTCTTGTTCTGGGAATGGGCATTCAGTCGAACCAAGGTCGACTTGAACGGGAAGGACCCTTCTTCCCAGATCACGGCCTCGAAAGAATCGTCGCTTTCCACGATCGACAGGACTCTCGTTACGTCGAGGTAGCACTTGCCGCTTCGGTCGCTGCTCAGAAGCCAGTTCTCATTGCCTCCGAACTGGCGATCGCAGATCCGACAAATGCCGCCGTAACGGCAGTCCGTGAAGCGAAGAGATATTGCTTCCCATCAGCAGAACGGGCTGTGAAGGCGCTTCACCATTTGTACCGTCGAACGCAATGGCTCGATTCCTTTACCGATGAGCCGTCCAGCTAGATCGATGTTCGTAAAGAGTCTCTCCGTAGTCGCCGTACTGCTTGCGCTCGTCGTAGGCGGATTGGTGATCGCTGCACCTGTCTCGGATGCGGAAATCACCGACCGTCAGGGGCACCCCGGCCCGGCCGCGACCCCGGTGCTTTCGGCACGGAGATTCCCTGGTTCGATTCAGGGATCTGTTGGTGATGCCGATTTGTCGGCATCGATTGATCAATATCTCAACAAGGTTGTCGGATCGACCTGTGTCATCGTCGAACAGGATGGCCGTGTGATTTTTGAACACGGACTGAAAGATCCTCTCGCTCCGGCTTCCACGATGAAGTTGGCAACTGCGCTGGCGGCACTTGATGTTCTCGGCCCCGATGCCACCTTCACAACGCGGTTCGTGTCCACGAAGCAACCGAAGAACGGCGTGCTAGATGGCGACCTTTATGTCGTCGGCGGTGGCGATGCCTTACTCACGACAGCGGGCTACAAGACAGTCTTTGATGATCCCGACCAGTTCTTTGAAGACTTCAACGCACTCGCCGACACACTCAAAGATGCCGGCGTAAAAGAGATCACCGGTGGAATCATCGGCGACGACTCGCGTTACGACGCTGTCCGGTGGATTCCCTCGTGGCCGACTCGCTACCAAATCGGCGGAACGGTGGCTCCTCTGTCGGCGCTCATAGTGAACGATGGCAACACCGGATATGCCGACACGCCGAATGACGCGACGACAAACCGCAAGGCAGGCGATTCGCCCTTGCTGTTCGCGCAAACATTGCGCACGGTTCTCAACTCGAGAGGTATCAAAGTGAGTGGCGGAGCATCAACCGGTCGCGCTCCATCCGACGCCAAGGACGTTGCCTCTTTCGAATCTGTGCCCATGACGAAAGTGCTCTCGGAGATGATCACCAACTCCGACAACACGACCGCCGAGCTCGTTTTAAAGGAAATTGGTCTTCAGGCGAAAGGTCAAGGAACAACCTCGGCAGGAATCGATGCAGCGAAAGAGTCACTTACTCGTCAAGGTTTCGACCTCAGCGGACTCATCATGCTCGACGGATCCGGACTCGATACGAACGATCGAATGACCTGTGCACTCGATCTCGCGTTGGTCACGGCTGTTTCGAAGAATGCAGATCTCTCGGCGGCACTTCCTGTCGGTGGTCGAACCGGCACATTGCGCAAGCGCATGGCATCGACCGCTTCCACTGGACGAGTACGGGCCAAGACCGGCACGTTGAATGGAGTGAATGCCCTCACAGGGTTCGCCGATACTCCGCAAGGCAACACGCTGTCCTTTGCATTTATTCATAACGGCACCGACATCCGGACGACTGGAGTTGCTGACGGATTCACCGATCGGCTGATGACCTACGCGAAGGGTCCTCGGATCAACCTGCTCGGACCACTCCCTACAAAATGACCGCGGGCGGCGCAGGTTGGTCGAGAGAGTTGCCGATGTTTCCGCTCGGCTCGGTCGTGCTTCCCGGAGTCGGACTTCCGCTCCAGATATTTGAGCCGAGATATCGGGCATTGATTATGACCTGTCTGACTGACGATCGACTTTTCGGCTCGGTACTCATCGAACGAGGCAGTGAAGTAGGCGGGGGAGATCAGCGCGGCACCGTCGGTTCTCTCGTTCGAATCGTTCAGGCCGAAGAGGCTCCGGACGGTCGATGGGCCGTGCTGGGTATTGGTATTGAGCGACTTCGGGTCGTTGAATGGTTGCCCGACGACCCATATCCCCGATGCAAGGCCGAAGCGTTCCCTGATGGCGACACCACATCCAACACGGAACTCCTCGTACGTCAGACTCTCGAAGCGACGATGAAGCTCATGGATCGGCTTGGCGTCGATCGGAACGAACAGCAATCGCAACCTCAACTCGATGCTGACCTCTCAGTCGCTTCATTCCAACTCACTGCATTGTCGCCCCTCGGGCCGCTCGACCGTCTCACGGCCCTGAAGGCCCCCGATCCCGATACCCGGCTTCGCGGTCTGATGGACTCGCTTGCTGAACAGACGGCGATTCTCGATGCTATCGATACCCTCAACGAAGGAATCGACCCGCCAGATTGAGGCGACCCGCGGCGTTTGGGAGCGTTGCGTCTTCCTGTGGCAACGATTGAGTGGGATACTTCTACCCTTGATGCGTCGGAGCGCCGTTGGCCCCTCCGCCCACAGACACCGAAGGAACAACTGTGGCTTCCTCAAAATCCATTTCTGAGATCGTGCAGGACCTCTGGGATCTCCTCGTGGCCTATGCCCGCCAGGAGACCATTGATCCACTTCGAAATATTGGTCGCTACTTAGCCTTTGGTGTCGGCGGAATGATCGTCGTCACCCTCGGAGTCTTCTTGCTCGGGCTTTCAGGTTTGCGAGCACTTCAAACGCAAACTGGGGACGTCTTCGTTGGATTCTGGTCATGGGTGCCGTATCTCATCGTTGCGTTGGTGTTCGGTGGTCTCGTTGCTCTCGCGATCTCTCGAATCGGCAAAGGCGGAGTTGGCACCCAACCCGCGCAGTCACTCCCAGGAGCAAAACGATGAGTGCCAACGGCCCAATCACCCGCGATCACATCGAACAGCGGTTTCGAGACATCCAGTCCGAAGTTGAAGGCGTTGAATCCGAAGCACGCAGCTACACGACGATCGCAGTTGCCGCGGTTGCCGTCACGCTCGTCGTCGTTGCCTTCGCTCTGGGAAGTCGGCGCGGCCGTAAACGCCGGACATTCGTCGAGATTCGCCGAGTATGAGCCTGCTTTCGGACATCCGACGTCGGGCGCTCACCAAAGGTCTCTTCGGCGGAAGCCGACCATGGCTTCTCTTGGGCATTGCTGCGTGGACACTCCGAGGGCTTCAGTGGGCACTTCGCCCAGAGCCCAAAGTCGTCTATCGAAGCAAGCTCGACGTAGGCGAAACCATCGTCCTTCGCAATGAGCCGGCGCCTCCAACTCGTCGTCAGCGTCGTAAATCTCGTAAGGCAGAGAAGCGGTCGAACCGCAAGGCAGAACGGCTTGCCAAACGCGCCTAGGAGTTTGACCCTCAGGCCTGCGATCATGTGCCGGTGAAGGTTCGACTCCATAACCCGCGACGGGACCTCGAGATCGAGGGACCGATCACCATCATCAATCTTTTGGCGCGCCTCGACCTCAATCGAGAGGCAGTGCTCGTCGTTCGAGACGGGGAGTTGGTACCCGGAGACGAAAGTTTGTCTGACGATGACAACATCGAAATTCGTCCGGTGATTTCAGGGGGCGCCTTATGAAGTGCGTGACCTGTCGCGGGCCAGCGATTATCGACATCCGCCGACACAATTCGAATTTCTGCGCGGAGCATTTCATCGAGCAGTGCCATCGCCAAGTGCGAAAGGCGATCGACGAATTTGAAATGTTCACACCATCCGACAAGCTGCTTGTTGCGGTCTCCGGGGGTAAGGATTCGCTTGCAATTTGGGATCTTCTCGTAGACCTCGGCTACGACGCCGATGGTCTCTACATCGGACTGGGAATCGGCGAGTACAGCGACACATCTCGTGAGTACGCCAAGGCGTATGCACAAACGCGCGACCTCACGTTGATTGAAGTGGACATCCCTTCAACGTTCGGCTTTGACATTCCGAATGGATCCCGGGCGGCAAAGCGAGTCCCTTGCTCTGCTTGTGGTCTTTCGAAGCGTCACCTTTTCGATGAGGCAGCCATCAAGGGTGGCTACGACGTTCTCATTACTGGCCACAACCTCGATGATGAGGCTGCAGTGCTCTTCGGCAACACCCTGCATTGGCACACCGAGTACCTCGGCCGCCAACTTCCGGTTCTTCCAGCACGAGAAGGCTTTCCCAAGAAGGTCAAGCCACTTGTGCGTCTTGCAGAACGTGAAACCGCCGCGTATTGCATCGTCAAGGGGATCGATTATTTTGTTGACGAATGTCCTATGGCGGCAGGAAACAAGCACCTGAGTTACAAAAATGCTCTCAATGAGATCGAGGCGATGTCTCCAGGAGCAAAGCACTCCTTCTATTTCGGCTTTCTTGATCGAGCTGCGGCATTTTTCGAAGTTGAAGCGTCCATCGACCGCGAGGGCCTCGGAGCCTGTGCATCATGTGGGGCCCCAACGACCTCTGAAATCTGCGCCTTCTGTCGGCTCGTCGATCGAGCCGGTGGCCAACTTCCCGATCGAACCGGAGTAACCGCTGTGCCAGTCGATCTTGGACCAACCCGAACAGGATCAATCCAGTGAGCCGGTCATTCGCCGTTGGAGATCGAGTACTTCTTATCGATCCAAAGAAGCGCCGCTACCTCATCACGTTGAAGCCGGCGGGGGAGTTCCATTCGCATTCGGGCTTTGTGCCCCACGACTCTCTGATCGGATCACCTGAGGGTGTCACGGTTCCGTCGACGAAGAACGTTGCGTACCTGGCTGTTCGTCCGACGTTGTCGGATTTCGTATTGAAGATGCCTCGAGGTGCTCAGGTCATTTATCCGAAGGATCTCGGACCAATCCTCATGCACGCCGACATTTTTCCCGGCGCCAAGGTGCTTGAGTCGGGTATCGGTTCTGGTGCGCTTTCGATGGCGATGTTGCGTGCCGGTGCCGACATTGTTGGGTACGAACTCCGGGAGGATTTCGCCGATCGAGCCAAGGAGAATGTCGAAGCCTTTCTCGGCCCAGAAGCTCTTGAGCGATATCGCGTTGAATTGCGCGATTGCTATGACGGGATCGACGAAACCGACCTCGATCGCGTTGTGCTCGATCTCCCCGAACCATGGCAGGTCGTTCCCCATGCGGCGAAAGCAATGCACCCGGGCGGCATTCTCTTGGCGTACACACCGAGCATCGTTCAGGTGATGCAACTTCGGCAGGCCCTTGAACAAAGTGCGTTCGATATGCCTGAAACCCTTGAAGTCCTCAATCGCACATGGCACGTCGAAGGTGTTGCCGTGCGTCCCGATCATCGAATGGTTGCGCACACGGGTTTTCTTACCCACGCCCGGTTGCTCGGCGGCTGAGCGGGATACTGCGTTGATTCCTCGGCGGTCGATTCGGTGAGCATCATTGATCTTGTGCTCCTCGGAGTCATTGCTCTCGCCGTTTTCGGCGGCTACCGACTTGGTTTCATCACGAGAGTTGTGTCCTGGATCGGCTTGGCCGCAGGTCTCGCTCTCGGGGTTTGGCTTCTGCCGAAATTCCTCAACCAACTCGGCTCGGCAAACCACGGCCTCGTTCTTGTGCTTTCCATTGGGCTGTTACTCGTCGGCGCGTCGTTGGGGCAGGCACTCGGGTTCGTCGTAGGCGGCCGTCTCTCTCCGCGTCGTCGAGACGGAGCCTTCGGCCTCCTTGACCGAACGCTGGGAGCGATCGCAGGTCTCGCTGGCGTTGTCGTCATCCTGTGGCTCGTCATTCCGGTTTTCGTGGCGAGCCCCGGTTGGGTCTCCACACAGACGTCCAAGTCTTGGATCGCACGAACAGTCGACAACTCGTTACCGCCGGCCCCTGATGCGATGCAGGCGCTTCGATCGGTTATCGGCGACGGTTCGTTTCCAGATGTTTTCGACGCTTTGCGACCCTCTCCAAATTTGGGGCAGCCTCCGGCTTCAACTGGACTCACGCTCGAAACTGCTGCTGCTGTGGCCCGCTCGGTTGTCAAGGTTGAAGGTCCAGCGTGCAACAAGCTTCAGGACGGTTCCGGCTTCGTCACTCGTGAAGGGCTCATCGCGACCAACGCCCACGTTGTCGCCGGTGAGCGGACAACAACGATTATCCGTGACGATGGTCGACGCTTCGAAGGATCAGTCGTTGCGTTCGATCCCGAGCGTGACCTCGCCATTGTCAAGGTGAGCGGTTTCGACCGTCCGGCGCTTCAATTGGCGACGGAGGCAAACGCATCCGGAGCGGGCACGACTGGGGGAGTCTTTGGCCATCCTGGGGGAGAGCCGCTCAGAATCGCTCCGTTCAA
>CANGMY010000003.1 GCA_947455015.1 Microthrixaceae bacterium
CCCCTACCGCCACCTCGACCTCAATCAGCTTGCGTCGAACCTTGACGAGCACGCCGGCGCACGTCAGATCGTCGTCACTGACACCGTGTTTTCCATGGACGGCAATGTCGCCCCCATCGACGCTCTTGCATCGCTTTGTGCACAACACGATGCCCTTCTTGTGGTCGACGAAGCACATGCAGTGCTTGAGCCTCCGCCCACCCAAATCGTCAATGGTGCACTTGTCATTCAGGTTGGCACCTTGTCGAAAACACTCGGGGCTCTTGGCGGTTTCGTCGCTGGCCCTCGATCGCTCATTGACTTACTTATCAACCGGGCTCGGACGTACATCTTCACCACCGCCCCCAGCCCCGCCGATTCGGCCGCTGCACTCGCTGCGATCGGAATCCTTCAGTCCCCCGAAGGTGAAGCACTCTGCGCTCGCTTGCGTCACTACGTCGACCGAGTCTCTCCGGGACACCCGTCGCCGATCATTCCGGTGATTCTTGGCGACGAGGCTGCGGCACTTCACGCGTCACAGCAACTTCTCGAACTGGGCTTGCTTGTTCCCGCAATTCGACCACCAACCGTTGCCGTCGGATCAAGCCGCCTCCGCATTGCCCTTTCCGCGGCCCATACTGATGAACAGATCAATGATCTGCTTACTGCCCTACATGCGCTCGGATTGGACGGTGCACAATGACGTTTGACGGATTGCGACCACAACGACTCATCGTCGTCGTCGGCACCGGCACCGAGGTCGGCAAGACCTACGTGACGGCTCGGCTATTGCGAGACCTCCGGGCACACGGCATCGATGTCGCGGCGCGCAAACCAGCGCAGTCGTTCGATTCCGATGACGCGCTCACCGACGCACACCTCCTGGCCGACGCTTCGGGTGAATCCCCAAACGACGTGTGTCCACGTCACCGCTGGTATCCCATCCCAATGGCGCCGCCTATGGCTGCCGATGCACTCGCTCGTCCGCAGTTTTCGGTCGAAGACCTCGCCTCAGAAATCCAGTGGCCACTTCCCGCTCCTAGCGTTGCGTTTGTTGAATCTGCCGGAGGAGTTCGTTCACCACTCGCATCGAATGGCGATTCGATCAGCCTCATCGAGATCCTTCAACCAGACATCGTTCTGCTTGTCGCCGACGCCGGACTCGGAACAATCAATCAAATCGTCCTCAGCCTCGATGCCATCGATAGTGGTGCGCACGTTGCAACACCCATTGTCGTTCTCAACCGATTCGATCCTGCCGACGACCTCCACAAGCGCAATCGTGACTGGCTCACCGAACACCTTGAGGTTGACGTTCTCTCAAGCGTTCCAACAGTTCTGGCGAAAATCTCTCCCCGCTAGCGCTCTTTTCCTTTGATTCACAACAGATTCTCTTTCGATTCACAACAGATTCCTCTCCCGATCAGGCACAGTCCGTCGGTCGCCGGTACGGTCGCAACGACTACATGGGGATCATTTCGAGCGAGAAGGCGGGGCGATGATCAAAGCAACAGAACGACCAGCGTCTGCGCCGACAGATTTCACGCTTACTGAAGCAGCCGAAACACTCGGCGTTCATTACATGACCGTGTACAAGTACGTTCGCACTGGTCGACTCGCCGCCACAAAGGTCGGCGGCGGCTGGCGGATCTCAAACGACGCTCTTAGCGAGTTCCGATCCGCTCCAGCGGCGCGTGCAACAGGTGAGCGCGTCGATTGGTCGGCTCGACTTGGCGACCGATTAGTCGCTGGCGATGAGACAGGCGCATGGAATGTGGTCGAAGCAGCAATGGCTTCGGGTCTCGCGCCAAGCTCGGTCTACCTCGACGTCCTCGCTCCGGCGCTTGCCGCTATTGGCGCAGGCTGGGCAATCGGCGAGGTTTCAATCGCCGAGGAACATCGCGCTACAGCGGTAACTAATCGTCTCATCGGACGTTTAGGACCGCACTTCAATCGGAAAGGCCAGACACGCGGCACCATTGTGATTGGCGCAGTAGCTGGCGACCACCACGCAGTACCGATTGCGATGGCCGCCGACCTTCTGCGCGGCCGTGGATTCACGGTGATGGACCTCGGCGCTGACGCCCCAGTCGATACGTTCGTCGACGCCGCCAACACTGCCGATCGGCTGTTAGCGGTTGGTATCAGTTCAAGCACCGCTGGGGTTGACGACAATGTGATTGCTACTGCCGATGCGCTGCGCGATCAACTTGGCTGCCGTGTCGTTATCGGTGGAAACGGTATCGGCAACGATGCGCGTCACGCCCATGTCGATGCGATCACGTCCTCGGCGAATGACATGCTTGACACTTTCGAACGCATCGCACTCGAAGCAACCAAGAACTAGAAGCCGACTACCCCGGCGCCGGAGTCACTGCAGGCCGACCGGCAAGAACTTCAGCAATGTTCTCGCAACATAAGCGGACCATGTCGCCCCGAGCCAACGTTGATGCCGAGCCAAGGTGCGGAGCAAGAACAACGTTGTCGAGGGACAACAAGCCCTCGGTAATCGTCGGTTCGAATTCGTACACGTCGAGACCAGCCGCAGCAATCCTGCGATCGCGAAGAACGTTGACCAATTCCGCCTCATCGATCAGTGCACCGCGGCCTGTGTTGACGAGCACCGAACTTGGCTTCATGAGACTGAATGCGCGGGAGTCGAACATGTGTCGACTTTGCTCATTAAGAGGTGCGTGCAGCGAAATGAAATCAGATCGCTTCAAGAGATCATCGAGTGGTACGAATTCGGCGCCGAGCGCGGTTTCGATTTCCGGAGCGACCCGATTCCGGTTGAAGTACACGATCTGCATGTCGAATCCCTGTGCCCGCCGCGCAACTGCTTGGCCGATTGCACCCATCCCCACGATGCCAAGCGTTTGATTGCGAATCGGTTCACCAAGCAACTGCGTCGGCGCCCAACCAGTCCACTCCCCTGCTCGAACCATCCGCTCGCCGGCCCCGAGGTTTCTTGTCGCTGAAAGCAGGAGCGCCCAGGCGAGATCGGCGGTCGCGTCCGTGAGTACTCCGGGTGTTGTCGTGACTTCGATGCCTCGTTGACGAGCCGAAGCCACGTCGATGTTGTCGAATCCGACTGCGTAGTTCGAAATGACCCGCAACGAGGGAACCGCATCAAGAACTTCTGCATCGATCCGATCGCTCAACATGCACAAAAGTGCATCGGATCCTTGGACACCAGCGATGAGTTCTTCGCGCGAAAGCGGGCGATCTTCATTGTTTGCTCGAACTTCGAATCCCATTCGGGCAAGCAGTTCGATTCCTGGATCGGGTAACGGACGGGTGACAAAGACAACGTGAGCCATAGCAAACGGTGACACAACCGAGTCAGTCGGCGGTGCCACCTAGGGGCGCATCGACAAATGTGACTGGAGCCTCGAATGCCGCGCGTCGTGCGACCCTGCGAAGAGCGCCAAGAACGGGACGACCGGCGACCACAAGAAACAGCGCGGTGAAGACCGCTCTAGGAATGTCGAACCCGAATGAGGTCGTGATGTGGAAGCCCCAGAATCGGCGCAGATTTTCAATCAGCGAGTCGCCAGCCACATACGAAACGGTGGTGTCCCCGGCGCTCACAAAGGGCCAGAACCAAAGATTCATGACAAGCCCATAGGCCAAAGCAGAAAGCGCCCCGTACGCCGCCAACATCGCGATTTCAATTCTTCCTCGCGCAGGCGGAAGACAACCAGCAAAGAATCCGATCCAAGCAGCACCGAACATTTGGAACGGCAACCACGGACCCACGCCACCAGTGATCAACGCGCTCACAAACAGCGTGAGAGCGCCAAGGACAAACCCAAACCCACGACCGAAGACGCGACCAGCCGGCACCAGCAAAAAGAAGACCGGTTCGAATCCGGCGACGCCGCCACTTGGTAAACGGAGAACCGCTCCGCTCGCAGCCAGGACTCCCAACAGAGCGACCGATTTCGCGTCGAGCGAGCCGTCAGCCAATTCCGCGAGGATCACGCCGATCAAGAGCGGAATGAGGATGACAAAGATCCAGGGCGCATCACTGCTGTGTGATGAATCAAGCGAAGAACTCGCCGACGCAAACAGTGGCCACGCAAACGCCACAATCCCGAGAGCGAATGCTGCAATTAACAGCACCCATGATGTGAGGCCAAGACGAACCGCGTCGACGCGGCGCGGTGCCGCAATTGTCATGAGTACGAGCTGTCGCTTGCCGCAGCAAGCGCTAACTCGACCTCGTGCACTGTCAGAAGCGCCAACGGAGCCAGAACTTTTGCTACTTGCGGAGCGAACACTGGCGAATGCACAACGACATCGCGGGCCGGCCCATCGGCAACGACTTCACCCTCAGCAAGCACGATGCATCGATCAGCAACAGCAGCAACAACCTCAACATCATGCGTTGCGATGACGACTGCGTGCCCATCGCCTGCAAGCTGCGCCAGAACCTCGACCAATCGCTGCTTTGCTCCGTAATCAAGACCACGGGTGGGTTCATCAAGCAGAAGCAGTGGGGGTTCCGAGGCCAGAACGATCGAGAGGGCAAGGCCGAGACGTTGACCTTCGGACAAATCTCGGGGATGGGTCAAAGGATCAATATCGGGGACGATCCGGTCGAGCACTTTTCGAGTTGCTCCATGAGCGAGTCCCGCATCGCGATCAGAGGCACTGCATTCTGCGGCAACGGTGTCGTGGTAGAGCAGAACACCGCTGTCTTGCGGAACTAATCCAGCAACGCGGACAACATCTCGAGCCGAAAGTCGGTGTGGTTGCGAACCCAATACCTGCACGGCTCCTGAAGCGGGTTCGCGCAATCCCACAAGGTGGTTGAGCAGCGTCGACTTTCCAGCACCGTTTCGGCCCATGAGCGCAACAACTTCGCCGGCACGGAACTCAAGATCAACACCACGAAGCGCAGTGACTGGTCCGTAGGAAGCCTGCAATGAGTCGGTGATCGCAACGACCTCGCCGAGCGCCTTCGGCGAGCGACTAAAAGCGGACGTATCGATCGAGGCAAGTCGTTCGCGCAGTGGACCAGCGACCCGTCGCGCATCTCGGACCGAAAGAGGAAGAGGCGACCACCCCGCGAGTCGGCCGAGTTCGACCACTGGAGGAGCAACGACTGATTCACCAAAGACTTCAGCCGGCGTTCCAACGACAACCGGACGACCATCACCAGGCACCATGACGATGCGGTCGGCGTACTGCACGACTCGTTCGAGCCGGTGCTCAGCAATCAACACGGTGATTCCGAGATCGTGTACTAAACGCGTAAGGGCAGCAAGGACTTCTTCGGCAGCAGCAGGGTCGAGCGCTGAGGTCGGTTCATCAAGAACAAGAACTCGCGGCCCAGCAGTAAGCACCGATCCGATCGCGACTCGTTGTTGTTGACCGCCAGAAAGCGACGCAAGAGGGCGGTGTCGGAGTTCGTGCAAACCAAGCAGATCAAGAATGTCCTCGACACGGCGACGCATGACATCAGGAGCAACGCCGAGATTTTCCATCGCGTAGGCCAACTCATCTTCGACGTAGTCGGTGACAAATCCAGCTGCAGGGTCTTGACCAACGACACCAACCACATCGGCAAGATCGCGCGGAGCAACACTCGAAGTTGTTCGACCATCAATGACGACTGAACCAGCGAGGACCCCACCGGAGAAGCGCGGAACTAAACCGTTGACTGCTCGAAGGAGTGTCGACTTCCCCGAACCGGTCACGCCGACGACAAGACAAAGTTCACCCTCGGGAACCTCAAACGAAACATCGACCAATGTCGGAGTGGTTGCTTCGGGATACGTGATGGTGACGTGCTCAAACCTGATCATGCCGCCACCACCAATGGACCAGATGCTGAGGCGAGCGTAGGTGGATGTGGAGCAAACCATGCCGGGAGAGCTCCAACCAGCAGACCGATCACCGCAATGAATGGAACAGCAGGAACCTCAAGTGGATTCGTTGAGGGACTCAGCGCGCTTCCCATGCGTCCAACAATCACGAACGACCCAAACGCGACAAGACCAGCAATCGAAACGATCCACTCGGGCGCCACCCACGGGTCTGGTCGGTAGCGGGTTCTCATGGTCGACTTGCCGCCAGCAATGAGTGCACCCAGAAGCGCGACAGCCCCCAACGCAAGCGCTGGGATGCGGAAGATGGCCGGGGCACCAGGATCAAGAAGCCCGTACGAACCGACAGCGATCGCAATGAGACCTAACAACACGAGTCCGATCGAACGACGCCGGACCGCAGTCGAACTTGAGCCACGGCGCCCGTACCCACGACTGTCCATCGATGCAGCGAGAGCAACCGCTCGGTCAAGTGCACCTTCGAGAACCGGGAGAGCCGAAGCTGTCCAGGCTCGGACGCCACGATCAGATCGACCACGCAATCGGCGCGCTTCGCGAACCTGTCGAGACGAAACAATCGCTTGAGGTGCAAACGTAAATGCGATCGTGACGGCAACGCCTGCTTCGTACAGCACTGTCGGCAGAGCTCGAAGCATGCGATACGGACTACACAACGATGTTGCGGCACCAAAGCACGCCAACACCGCAGCGAGTCGAAGGCCCTGATACACCGCAGCCATCAGTGACTCGATTGTGACCGGTCCCCCAAGACTCACTCCGGCGGCCCATCCGGGAAGCGTTACTTCAGGGATGGTGAACAAGGTCGTTCCGGGAACGCGCACACCAAAGAAAATCTGGAACACCACTCGCACGACAATCACGATCATTCCCAGGCGCAAAAAACTTGCGAATGACCGAGACCACGGAACGTCCGCACGGCGAGAAACGACGACCCAACCGGCGACCGCAATGATGAGGCAGAGAAGAACTGGATTCGTTGTACGCAGTGCGCACGCAGCTAACGCCACTGCCCACAACCACCACGCGCCCGGATGAAGCAATCGGGGCGCCGTCATCGTGACCTGCGCGTCTGGACCCACGCGCCACCCGCCATTACCGCGATCAGACCAAACACGGCAGCAATGCCAACCCAGCGACCGGTCGTCGACTGCGTCGATCTGGACGACGCGAGAGCGACATCCGCAACGACAACCGGTTCAACCGCAGACGTCGCGGATGTTGATGCACCAGGTGCAGCTCCGGTGATCGGATCGACAGTTGTGTCGACACCAGAAGGAGCGGTCGACGTAGGGGTTCCTGCGCCACTTGCGCCAGACAGCGATCCGGTTACCGAATTCGCTGCAGGCAAAGCGGGAAGTTCAGGAAGCGAAGGTGCAAGCGCAGGGAACAACGATCGTGACGGACCAATCCGCGGTGGCGGGTCTTGGCCGTTACCTGCACCCTGCACGTATCGCCAACCTTCGATGTCTCCATCGGAAAGTCGACGAGTAAACGGATTGATGTTGCCATAGGCCCAACTTCCCGATGATCCGTTGAAGTACGCCCAGTACTCGAAGCCACCAGCGTTGCGATCGCCGCAACCCGTTGCCGGTAGTCCATCAATCGCGCATAACAAACCACTTGATCCGTATCGGGGAGAACCGGTTCCGAGTTCGCTCCCCCGACGGGCCAACAGTTGAGAACCAGTCGTGCCTGCAGGCACGACCAAACAGGTTGCCGAAGCGCCTCCACCGAGATCAGAGGAATCAACGACAAGTACGACGCGGATCTCGCTATCGGCCAGTGGGCCCGAACACGACGATGCGTTTGCGTTGCTGGCAGAACCCACGAGCATGCTCACCACAGCAACGACGCCCACAAACACAGCCGCCATTGCCTGAAGCACGCGCATCTGGCGCAAGCCCTTGGTAGCAATTGATGGAGGCTGATGATTCACGGTGCGGGGCCACTCGGGTGTGTTGGAGCCGGAAAAGGGTGCGAGACCCGACCGGACCACGGACCAAGGCCGCCGACCGAACCGAGCCCCACCTCCCGTAATCCGACGACGGTCTTGTGATGGAGCATTTCCCCCCGAGCAGGCAGTCCGGCTCGTGGCCGCCCGAAGAATCTCTCCGGAGGCCACCTACGGTTGCGGGTCAGCGCCGGAATCGGACCGGCTTCCCCTACTGCGGTGGGTCAAGTTGTGCCCCCACCCCACCACACAGGTGGCCCCCCGTCAATCACCCTCCTGACCAGTCCCCCGACAGGCGGTTTCGGGGCGTGCCCCCGTATCCTCAACTCATGACTTCTGAGCCGACTCTGCCCCCCGGACTGACTGCCGTCGCCGAAGCACTCGGTTCTGCATTGGGTGACTTCCGTGTTCGAGTCGGCCGGGAACTCCGCACACTGATTGCTGGAGAGAACCCTCCGGTCCGCGATCTCACCAAACCCATCGAGGGCGACCTCGGTCTTTTCGGCCCCGACAGCGTCACCTGGCGAGTCCATTCCGACGGGTCGATGCTCATCGCTGGCGTTCGTGCGATTCTCGTGCAGACGATGCACCCACTCGCGATGGCGGGCGTCGCCGACCATTCTGATTACCGTCGCCACCCACTCGACCGACTCGCGAACACCAGCCAGTTTGTTGCCGCCACCACATTCGGCACCACCGAACAAGCCGATGCCGCATTCGCTTTGGTCACCCGCGTCCACGAGCGCGTCGTTGGCACGGCCCCTGACGGGCGCGCGTACTCAGCGAACGACCCTCATCTTCTTTCGTGGGTGCACCATGCCGAAGTCGATTCCTTTCTGCGCACCTACCAGCGATATGGCGCAAAGAAGTTGAGTTCGTTCGAAGCTGACCGCTATGTCAATGAGATGGCTGTCATCAACGACCGCCTCGGTGGCGAGTACGCCGCTCGTTCGGTTGCCGAACTCGACGAATGGATGGAAGCAATTCGTCCGGAACTCGAAGCTGGTCAACAAGCACGTGACGCAGCCCGTTGGCTGATGCTTGCTCCGCTCCCGCTTTCCGCTCGCCCCGCATACGGTGTCATTGCACCCGCCGCAGTCGGTTTGCTTCCGACCTGGATGCGAGAAGAACTCAAGCTGCCGCTCGTTCCGGCGCTTGACCCTCTCATCGTTCAACCCGCGGCTCGTGCACTTATTCGCACGCTCACGTGGGCTATCGAAGGTTCATTCGAGGCTGACGCCGCGTAAGTACGAACGGCATCGAATCGAAAATCGATTCAGACGCCGTAGCCACCGTCAATATCAAGCATCTGGCCAGTGATGAAGTCAGCTCGGTCCGAGGCGAGGAAACACACCGCTTCGGCGATATCGACTGCATCACCAAACTTTCGCAACGGGATATTGCGCATGGTGACTTCGAGCGCAGCGTCATCGAGATCGCCGGAGGCCATAAGTCGCGCCGCCATTCCATCGGTGAGCATTCCTGGGCCGACGCAATTTGCGCGAACTCCGAAACGACCTTCTTCTGCAGCAAGAGCACGCACAACTGCTTCGACTGCGCCCTTTGTCCCTGAGGAAAGCCCGTCTCGAACTGGATAGCGCCGCGTTGCCGCTGTTGTAACCGCAACGATGCTGCCGCCGACCTTGCGGAGTTGTTCGAGCGCTGGTTGCACGACGTTGAAGAACGCAACCGCTTCGCCCTCGATCTGCGCCCGGTACGCCGAAGGTTCGACTCGGCTCAAATGCATCTGGGTCACATGCGGTCCGGCTGCATGCACAAGTGTGTGGATTCCACCGAACTCCGCGAGAGCGGTTGCGACAACCGACGCAGCAATAGATTCGTCGACGAGGTCTGCTGGCATCGCCATGACCCGAACGTCGAGCGAAGCAAGCTCAGCAATGATCGCATCGGCGGCCTCGCGATTCGACCGATAGGTGAAGAGCACATCGCTGCCACGCTCGGCCAACATTCGCACGATCGCCGCGCCAATGCCACCGCTTCCACCTGTCACTACCGCCGCACCAGTGCGGCCTGCGAAATCGTTCACGAGTGCTCCCCAATTGAGACGTGCGTGAACACCGTACTTGTCGACGCAGCTCACCCAACGCGTCACCCATCCGATTGCGACAAACTCACACCATGGAACAGCCCGAGAACGAGCCCGTCCGACTTTGTTTTGTGTGCCTCGGAAACATCTGCCGTTCTCCTACCGCTGAAGGCATCATGCGTGCTCTTATCGACGACGCGGGTCTCTCTGGTTTCATCGAGGTTCATAGCGCTGGTACCGCCGGCTGGCATCGCGGCGAACTTCCCGATGATCGAGCGCGTGCAGAAGCTCAGCGTCGCGGAATCGAACTGACCTCGAAAGCAAGCGCGTTTCTGCCTGGCGATACGTCGTTTTACGACCTTGTGTTGGCGATGGATCGAACAAACGAACGCGATCTACGCGATCGAACCGATCCTGCACTCCATGATCGGATCATTCGCCTACGCCGGTTTGACCCCGCCCTCGCACCTTCCGATCCTTGGGATGGTGACGTTCCTGATCCGTGGGCCGGCGGTGAAGACGGCTTCATCGAGGTCTACGACCTCATCGAGGCAGCCTGTCGTGGACTCCTTGTTCACATTCAAGAGAATCAACTCATCTGATGCCTCGCCCTCATTGCCGAGAACCTCGGCCGTAGTATCGAACGCGTGACGGCACGAGCCACAGAGAACGCCTGTACCTCTCCGGCGGGCGATTCCATGGAAGACCCGCAACCGCCGGTTGATCGCCGTCTGGTCTACGCAGTCGTTGCACTGCTCGTCATCGCACTTGGCTGGCTGCTGTACCGGCTCGTGACGTCTGACTGGTTGCCCATTGGCGACTATCGAACGCTCCAACTTCGAGTGGCCGATGTCGGTGGGTCCGAGACACCAATCATTGGCGTGTACTCGCGTTATCAGTGGAACCACCCAGGCCCGATGCTGTTCTACGCGCTTGCGCTCCCGTACCGATTGGGCGGGTCGTCACCAATCGGGTTACTCATCGGCGCGCTTCTCATCAATCTTGGAGTCATCGCTACAACGCTTTGGATCGCCGCTCGCGCCGGAAGACGAACCTTCGTCTTGGTGGGTTTCTTCATCGCCTTGCTGTGCTTTGGAATGAACCCCGCTGGTCTTGCCGATCCGTGGAACCCCGAATTCGTCATCCTTGCGGTTTTTGCAACAGCAATCGCAAGTTGGCGAACCATATTCGGCGATCGGGTAGCTGCAGTCGCGCTTGTTCTGTTCGGGTCGTTCGCCATTCAATGTCACATCGGCAGCGCGCTCCCCGTCGCGATGCTCGTAGGAATTGGCGCAGTCGCACTCCTCGCACGATCGGTCCGGGGAACGAACCGCTCTCATGATCGCCGCACGTCACTCATCGCTCTGGGTGTTGCCATCGTTTGCTGGATCCCACCGATCGTTGAGCAACTCACGCATTCTCCAGGCAATCTCCGACTTATCTACGGCTTCCTTCGTAACCCGCCCCTCGCAACAACTGGCTTTGCGACGGGAGTTCGAATCATGTTTCGTTTCCTTTCAATACCGGGCAACTGGGTGCAAGGCACCGAACCCACGCTTATCAATTCAGCGATCAACACTTCAGGCTGGGCAATCCCGTGGGCACTTCTCGCACTGTGCGTTGCAGCGTGGTGGGCCTGGCGAAAGAACTGGCGCAATGAACTTTCACTTTGCGCCATTGCTGCGGCTCTCATCGTCGTCGGAGCGATCGCGGCTTCTCGAATCGTTGGTGCACCTTCGCCATACTTGCTCCGATGGATGTGGGCGATCGCCGCATTCACGTGGCTCGCTGTTGCGGCTGTCGCATTACGACAGATTGCACTCACAAAGTTCGGACGCCAACATGCAACCAACCTCGTTGTTGTCGCAACGATTTTCGTTCTGATCCTCACGCTGATTCGCGGCGTCAACCTCACGCCACTTCGACTTTCGACTAGTTGGACCCGCGCTATCGCAGCGCTAACGCCACCAGCTCTTGCCGCGATCAAAGAACTCCCCGGCCCTATTTATTTGGGCGATGGCTACGGCCTCGACGGATCAGCGGGCCTCGATCTTTTGGCGAGAGCCGAAGAAACTGGAATCGATGTCCGCCGCAGCCCAAGTTGGGCCTACATCTACGGAGACAAGCGAACCATCGAGCGCTCGCAAGCGGCGTCGGAAGTGTTGTTCCTCACCGAATCAGCACGCCTTGAGACAGAAGCCGATCCTTACTACCGAGAGATCTTCACCTACGACCCACTCACACCTGACCAGCGCGCGGAGTTCGATGCGCTCGTCGCAAAGTACGCAGGCTTCGATCACCCAGAGGGGATGTCACCAGCAGCTATCGCCCGCGGCCAAGAACAACTCCTTGAGCAATGGGTGAAAACCGAACTCGCAGCGAAATCCCCGAGCGCAGATTTCAAGCGATACATGAAATTGCTCCTTGACGGACCAGTCGTTTCTGTCTTCGCCTCGAACGGTCCACCTCGCTAATTCAGAGACCCTTCCGACGCCGGGGGTCCCTTCTGATGCGGAACTAGCATCACGTCGTCGTGACCGCCGCTTCCGCCCCCACTCCTGCATCAGGCCGAGCCACACGGCTCCGACCCCGAGCACGCCTCGCGGTGGCGGCCGGGCGCATCGTCGCCAGTGCATCACGCTTCGTGCATTTCGGAACCGGCTCAGTCATTGGCGGTCGCGTCTCGCTTCTCATCGACCGAAATCTTCTGGCAGAACTCACTTCGTCACGCGAGGTTGCAATCGTCAGCGCAACAAATGGCAAGACGACCACGACAAAACTTCTGTCGACTGCACTCGGTTCTCGCCAACCTGTCGTGTCGAATTGGCTCGGCGCCAACATGACTCCTGGAATCGTTGCTGCGCTCGCCACCTCGAATGCGACAGATACCGCAGTTCTTGAGGTCGATGAGCGTTGGGTCGATTCCGTCCTCCGGGCCACAAAGGCCAACACCGTTCTTCTGTTGAATTTGAGCCGAGATCAACTCGACCGAACCCAGGAAGTTCGCAAACTCGCAGAACAGTGGCGTACTGCACTTACTGCCACGCCGCCCCGAACTGTCATTGCGAATGCCGATGATCCCCTCGTGACCTGGGCGGCGCTCGTCGCTCCGAGGGTCATCTGGATCGCGACCGGTCAAGAATGGACTGCCGACGCCTCAGGTTGCCCAGCGTGTTCAGGCCGGATCGACTTCGTGGGTAGCGAGTGGTCGTGCGCCTCATGCGATTTCAAGCGCCCGTCCATCGACGTCACCGTTGACGACAACACCATTTCCATCGCCGACCAAAGCTTTCGTGCACCATTAGCGCTTCCCGGCCGTGTCAACCGGGTGAATGCCGCATTTGCACTTGCAGCGGCGTCGGCGATGGGCACTGGAATTGAAGCGGCGTTCGACGCCCTCGACGATGTCACCGAAGTTGCTGGCCGCTACCGCGTTGCCGATTTCAACGGGACAAAGATTCGTCTGCTGCTCGCCAAGAATCCGGCGGGATGGCACGAAGCACTTGAGCTTCTCGAGGGCCCGTCAACGCCACTCATCGTTGCGATCAACGCTCGTATCGCCGACGGCCACGATCCCTCGTGGCTTTGGGACGTTGCCTACGAACGAGTCGGCGATCGACTTGTTATTGCAATCGGAGAACGACGACACGACCTCGCTGTTCGTTTCCGATACGGGAACATCACTCACGTTGTCGCCGACAGTCTCGAAGACGCGATGAACCTTGTCCGACAATCACCGAACTTCGATCCAACAGTTCCAGTCGACGTCGCGTCCAATTACACCGCATTCCAAGAACATCTTGAAAAGGTTGGTGGCGTGCTGTGACCACCTCCCCTCGCGTCAACCCCACTGATTCTGCAGTTCGAATCGTTTCGCTCTATCCCGATCTTCTCGGCACCTACGGCGATGGTGGAAATGCAGTCGTACTTTCACGCCGCCTCGAATGGCGCGGAATTGCAGTCGAACACATCACCATCGATGCCGGAGCTCCTATTCCCGATTCTGCCGACCTCTACCTCGTTGGCGGCGGTGAAGACGGACCGCAGGTTCAAGCAACACGTGAACTCGAGCTCAGCCAAGGACTCCATCGCGCAGTCGACAAAGGTGCTGTCGTCCTCGCGATTTGTGCGGGCATGCAGATTCTCGGTCACCGATTTCCCGATGCCACGGGAACGAGCCGCGAGGGTCTCGGTCTGCTCGACTGTGAAACCGTACGCGTTGATCGCCCTCGCGCTGTGGGTGAACTCCTGACCTCTAATGCTCACCTCACCACACCCCACGGTCGTATCGATCTTGGGCCCCTCACAGGCTTCGAGAACCATGCGGGCCGCACCATTCCAGGGCCGAACTCAACATCGCTTGCATCGGTGGAAGTTGGCGAAGGCAATGGCGATGGCTCTGAAGGTGTAGTGACAGGCACTGTTGTTGGCACCTACCTCCACGGACCAGCGCTCGCGCGCAACCCGCGTCTCGCCGATGCACTCCTTGAATGGGTCGTGGGCCCAAATGCGATGTCACCGCTCGACGATTCCGACATTGATGCACTTCGGACTGAACGCTTTCATGCGGCCCGCGACCACGAACTAGCTCCGCGACGTTCGTGGCGCGACATCCTGAGGCGATCATGACAACCGAACTCACATCGACGAAGCATCCGTTGCAGTCGATCCTCCAGGCAGCATTTCTGACGGGCTCACTCACACTCTTGGTGCTTGCAGATGTCCTTGCGTTGAATCAGATCGCGACCCAGTCAGCCACCGATGCAATTCTTCAAGTCGTGGTTTTCGCAATCGGCGGCGCAGGCCTCTTCGAATTTCTACGGCGCATGCTGTGTTCTCGCACCGCAGTCGCTCGTTGGACTGCGATTATTCCGGCGGCATTAAGCATCGCGGCATTTGGCGCATGGCGGGCGCAGGTCTCCGTCGGTTGGTTTGTCATCATCACCCTCGCCGCTACCGCCTTCCTCGCGGCCATCACCATTCGTTCTCTTTGGGGCTCCGAGAACGACGAAGACTCAGCGTCACTCCAACTCATCGGGCTCTTCTGCCTTGCCCAGACAATCGTCTTTGTCTACGTCGCTGCCCTCGCCGCAATTGACGCCGGTTCAACCATCTTTCGCTGAACCAGGCCGATCTGAATTTCCGTTCCGGTCGGGCGCGAACGTCAGGGAACGCCCTATCGTGTCGCCATGACACTCAACGTTGGAGACACCATCCCTTCCGTCGATCTCTTCGTCATGGGCGCAGCCGGACCCGAAAAGGTCAACACCGCCGATGTCCTCGGATCAGGAAAAGTTGTTCTATTCGCCGTCCCCGGCGCCTTCACGCCGGGCTGCTCAAAGGTTCACCTTCCTGGCTTCGTCCAGCAGGCCAACGAACTCACTGGCAAAGGCGTCGACCGCATCGCTTGCATTTCCGTCAATGACGCGTTCGTCATGGGAGCCTGGGGCGAAGACCAGCAGGTTGGCGACTCAATCACGATGCTCGCCGACGGCAACGGTGACTTCACCCAAGCCATGGGCCTCGTGATGGATGGCAGCGGATTCGGACTCGGCGTTCGCTCCAAGCGTTACGCCGCGATCATCGAGGACGGCGTCATCACCAACCTCGACGTCGATGAAAACGGCGGCGTCGAAGTCAGCTCTTGCTCAGCAGTGATCGGTCGCTTGTAAGCCGCATCACGATTCAACTCTTGCGTTTCGTACTCAGGTCTGGGCTCTGCCCAGACCTGAGTTTCGTTTTGACTCAGAGAGACCGGCCGGCGAGGTAGCCGGTTCGCACTGCACCTTCGATGTAGCCGACGGAACCAGCATCGCCAACGACACGAACATCGAAGCCATCGTCGGTGAGTTGCTGAGCGATGGATTCGTCAGCGTGGACGCCGCTCGCAATGACAACGGCATCGGCCCGAACGGTGTGCGTTTTTTCACCCACGCGGTAGGACACGCCGCTTTCGGTGATCGACACAAGCTCAGCACCAGTGGCGAACTCGACGCCATGAGTGCGGGCTTCATGAAGGGCCCGTGCACGGCGAGGGTGCGCCATTTCGAGGCCGAGTTTGTCGCCAGTTTCAAGAACCGTGACCGTGCGACCACGTTCTGCGAGGTATTCGGCAAGTTCAACCCCAACGAGACCGCCACCAACAACGACGACTCGCTTACCAATGGGCATCCAGCGCTTCGACATCGATCTGACCCGATCCATGCTCGACATGAAACCAAGTGATCGGCCGACCGAAACCATGAATCGACGGTGAAACGGAAGCCGAGCGGCAGCAGCCGGATCGTCTCCGGTGAGCAATGCCCGAAGATCGTCACCCGAAAAGACATGAGGCAACTGCGCACCCGGAACGTCGGGGCGCTCGCGCCGTGCGCCTGTGGCAACAACAACGACATCGGCATTCAGTTCACGCAACAGCGACGCCGTCACAGGAGTTGACGTACGCACGTCGACATCGAGAAGCGAGATTTCGGTCGTGAGATAACGCACGAGCTCAGCATTCATGGGCGTTGTCAGCGAAGAGAACCGTGCGGTCCCGCCGAGATGCGGCGACTTTTCGAGCAACGTCACCGAATGGCCGCGCAATGCAGCAACGCGAGCTGCCTCCATGCCACCCGGACCGCCGCCGACCACCACAACGTTGCGGCGGTCGTTGGCAGGAGTAATCGGACCTTCGTCGTAGTGACCAAGTTCGGCGTTAATCGCACAGATCGGCGCGCCGTCCCAGAAGTTCTGCGCTACACAGACAAAGCAATTGATGCACGTTCGTACACGAGCAGGCGTACCCGAAAGCAACTTGGCCGGCAGGTCCGGATCGGCGAGTAGCTGACGACCCATTGAAACAAAGTCGCAGTCGCCGTCCTTGATATGCGTCTCAGCAGCATCGGGAAATATGCGTCCAACTGCAATCACCGGAATCGAGACGGCCATCTTCACGACCGCAGCAAGACCGACATACTGATCGGGCTGCCACGGGAGCGGACCATTCGTAAATCCGATTCCCATCGAATTGGGACCCGAGGCCGAAACGTGAATCGCATCGGCGCCGGCGGTTTCTGCAATGACGGCGTACTCGGCGCACAACTCTGGCGTGATACCACCGTCGACATATTCGCGACCATCGAGACGAACGATGATCCCAAAGTCGGAACCACATCGCTTACGAATTGCCGTGATGACTTCGACAAGCAACCGCGCTCGGTTTTCTACCGAACCACCGTATTCATCGTCACGAACGTTGTAGTGAGGCGACAGAAAGGTCGAAATGAGATAGCCGTGTGCGGCATGGATCTCGACCCCGTCGAAGCCTGCCTTCTTGACCCGTTCTGATGCATCGGCAAATTGGCCAACGACCCACGCGATGTCGTCGGTCGAGGCTGCGCGTTGCTTGGCCCGTTTGCCACCGGTCAGACCTGCCATCTTCATGAGCTCATCCATGCTGATAGCGCTCATATCGGACTCGTCGTTCGGAAGCGGGACCGACGGAACGAGTTGTTCGCGATCCTGCATCGCGTCGACGCCCGCGGTCTTTCCGTGGTGGCAGATCTGCACGACCATTTTCGAACCGTGGTGGTGAACGGCGTCGGCCAGTCGCGACAGACCCGGAATGAATCGATCGTCGGAAAGTGCTGGCTGGTGCAACGAAGTCGCACCGATTGGCCAGGCCACTGCTGAAGTTTCGAGGATCAGGAGCCCGACGCCGCCACGAGCACGTGCTTCGTAGTGAGCGATGTTGAGATCGGTAATGGCTCCGTCATCGCAACTGTTTTGATCCATCGCTGGGAACACGATGCGATTGCGAGTCTCGATCGGACCAATGCGGCCCTGCGTAAGAAGAGTGGGATGAGGCACCTCAGGATCCTACGACCCTCGCAACTGCAAAATGGCCCGGAACGCGCTGGTGCCCCGCCGAAGCGGGGCACCAGCCACAACTCAAGCACAGCGCCTTAGCGCTGCAACAAGATCAGCTAACGACCTTGGACTTCAGCTTGTCGAACTCTGCCTGATCAATGACGCCACGGTCCTTGAGGTCGGCAAGACGATGAAGTTCGTCGGCCGGCGTGGTGCCTGCAGCGTTACGGATGTAGTTCTGCATGGCTGCGTCCTGAGCCTTTGCGGCCTCGATCGCGTGCTGGTTCATCTTGCCGCCACGAACGATGAGGTACGCAAGCACACCGAACAACGGAACGATGAAGATCGCAACAACCCAAATGGCCTTGTGAACGCCACCCATGTCTGGGCTACGGAAGATGTCAATAAAGACGCTGATCGCCAGCCAGATCCAAATAAAGAAACAGGTGAAGTAGAGCATGGCCCAAAGAACCTCGCCCAAACCCCAGTTCGTGCTCGCTGCAAACATCAATGCCTCCTGGGTGCCGTTACCGGCACGTAGAACGGCGCGAGACGGTCTCTCGCGACCGGGAAAGACTACCGACGACTGACGTCGAAATGGCGTACTTCGAACGTTTTCTGTTCTGACAGCAGATCAAGGCGTTATTGCCGTGCGGAAAACCGGCTCTGCCGCCACCTGTCGTCGGAAGAGTGCCCGCTGTAAGGCGTCGAGCAAGACGTCTCGAGTTTCACGCGGATCTATCAGTTCATCGAAGCCAAGAGTCGCTGCGGAACGGTAGGAAGCTTGGAGTTCCGCATCACGAAGCATCGCCGCTTCGTCGGCGTCGGCGTTGGTTGCCCGACTCATCGCGCTTGCGCCCATCGCACCGAGCGTCGCCCCGGGATACGCGAACGTTGCAGATTGGTTGTCGAACCCGACGAGTGTCATGACCATCGAACCAAAGCCGTAGGCCTTGCGCAGCGTGAGATGAAGTTTCGGGCTTGATGCCTGAGTCTGCGCTGCGAACATGCGCGCACCGGAACGAAGCACACCAGCTCGTTCCGATTCACTTCCCGGCAGCATCCCGGGATTGTCAGCGAGGAAGATGAGAGGAAGGTGGAATGAATCGGCGACCATGATGAAATGCGCGGCTTTATCGGCTGCGTCGGCGTCGATCGATCCGGCCATGACCGTTGGCTGGTTCGCAATGACAGCAACGGATTCACCCCCGAGTCGAGCAAGACCACAGATCATTGACTGGCCAAATCCCGGTTGCACCTCGAACCACGAGCCATCGTCGACGATGACATCGAGCACGGCGCGCATGTCATAGGCCCGACGCGAATCACTGGGGATGATGTTGAGAAGTTCGTCCGTCGAACGCGTACCTTGATCGTCGCTTTCGGCGGCGGGAAGATGCGGGGAATACCCCCACGCACTTGACGGGAAGAACGAGAGATAGACACGCAACATGTCGAGGGCGGTTTCGTCGTCAGGCGCAACGTTATGGATAAGCCCGCTCGGCACCGCTACCGATGGACCGCCAAGATCTTCTTTGGTGACGTCTTCGCCCAGCGATTCACGAACAACAGGTGGGCCCGCGGTAAACACCGCAGCATCAGCAGTCATCACGCTGAAGTCCGACATCGGAACGATGAGAGCACCGTGTCCGGCAGAAGGGCCCATTACCGCGCTCAACACCGGCACCTTGCCTGAACACTTCGCTTGGATGAGCAAATCTGTTGGCGCTCGACCGCCGCCACCACCGCCGCGATGTCCGGCGCCTTCGAGCAACATGATGAGCGGAATTCGTTCCGCTAAGGCCAGTTCAGCGATGCGATAGCGCTTCGACGAACTCCCAGGCCCAATCGAACCGGCAAGCACCGTGAAGTCTTCGGCGCCAATCATTACGGGGCGACCATCGATTCGGCCGGCGCCAGCGACGATTCCATCGCTCGGAACGTCACCGACCAATGTGCCGAGTTCTCGGAACGAACCTGGATCAAGCAAATAGTTGATTCGACCACGGGCATCGAGTTGGCCCTTTGCATGCTTCTTCGCCAGACGTTCCTCGCCGCCCATCGCCCGAGCGTCGGCACGACGCTGTTCGAGATCCTCGAGCGCCGGCCCCCAACCTCCGGGGACTTCCGATGAATTCGATGTGTCGCTCTGACTCACGGGATCTCCAACTGCAATTCGATCAAGGCCGGGGCGGTCGCGTATCCGGCAGTTCCGAAGCGTACGACCCCAGTCGCCCCTCAGATGTTGTCCTCTCACCGATCCCATCGCCCAACCCAATCCTGAGGCCGAGAAATGCCCGATTGCATGGGCATCGACTCGGCCCTGTCAACGACCGCGAACGACTACCGTTCGACGCGACACCGGGGGGAGTCACATGACGACAAACATCGACGCACTACTTGCGCAAGCGAGCCAACTCGCCAACGGGCTCACAGATTTCGGCGATCCCTCTTTCCGGGAAGGACTTGAAGTCTTCCTTGAGTCCGCCAGCACCGATGGGCAACTCACCGATATCGGCACTGCTGCTGCTGAAGGAATGGCGCTGGGCAACCTCGTGAACCGGCTCAACGTTGTTGAGTGGCACCGCACCCACCCCGATCTGGCATCGATGACTGTCGACTCCCCCATCTTCCTCATCGGCCTCCCTCGAACCGGCACCACAGCACTGAGTCATCTGCTCAGCGCCGACCCGGGGAATCGCTCCTTGCTTGGCTGGGAAATCAACGAGTCGGTTCCACCCCCAACGACAGAGACCTACCGAACCGACCCACGCTTTCTCGCAGCAATGGAAGCACCCGACATGCTCAGCATGATCAATCCAGAGTTCAAAGCGATTCATCATGACCCGCCGGATATGCCGCTCGAGTGCGCAACGGTTCTCGGCCAGCACTTTTCCAGCCTGCATTTATCGACCACGTTCAATTTGCCGTCATACATGGAGTGGGTGCGCTCCAACGATCACACAAACGCCTACGAATGGCACAAAGCAGTGCTCCAAGTTCTGCAATCGGAATGTCCAGGCCAATGGCAATTGAAATCGCCAGTTCATCTCATTGATCCATTCGCGTTGGCAGCCGTCTACCCCGACGCACGATTCGTCTTGACCCATCGAGATCCCGTGAACGTCATCGCGTCGGCCTGCAATCTTGTGCGCGTGCTCGCTGGCACCTTCACCGATGCGGATTGGAATTCCTACATCCGCGAAACTTGGCCTGAAATCATCGGAACACTTCTCGACAATCAAAACGCGTTCCGAGATTCTCAAATCGCAGCAGGACGTGGGGACGCATTCGTCGATATCGCGTATTCCGATCTCATCTCTGACCCTCTCTCCACGGTCGCGACGATGTACGAGCAACTAGGAGAAACATTTACGACCCAAGCGGAATCGGCGATGCGCGCCCACAGCGCTGAACACAAGAAAGATCGATTCGGCTCTCACTCGTATTCGCTTGACGACTGGGGTCTTGATCGCGACGCGCTCACTGAGCGAGTGCAGCCGTATCTCACGCGATACGCCGAGTACCTGGAGTAACAGGGCGACCGACTTCACCGACGCCGTGCTAGAACCGGAGGCATGTCCGGGGGGAATACTGATCTGCAGGCGACCAATGTCGCGTTACCGAAGATCCCTGCAACCGCATGGGCCGTTCTCGGCATTTTGAGTTTCGGTCGCGAACTCACCGGTTATGACATCAAGAACTGGTCCGATGCCATCCTGCACTTCTTTTATTGGAGTCCAGCGACGAGTCAGATCTACACGGAACTTCGTCGGCTTGAAGATCTTGGTCTCGTACGTAGCCGGGCCGTTGCCCGCGATGAGGTCCGCGAAAAGACCATTTACGCAATCACACCGCTCGGAACCGACGCCCTTCGTACCTGGCAAGCAACAGTCGATGCCGAAGCGCCGGTCCTCAAGCACGGCGTACTTCTCCGAGTTTGGCTCGGACATCTTGCCGAGCCAACACGCTTACGCCAGCAGATCGCAGACCACCGAGCTCGACTTATTGAAGAACTCGCGGCAGCCGAAGACTCCCGACAGCAAGCCGACGCCCAACCCGATTGGGCATACCCCGCTCTTGTCGCATCGTGGGCGGTTCGTCGCATCGAAGGCGAAATTGAACTCGCCGACTCGATGCTGATCGACCTCGATCGACTTGCACAAAATCGCTGACCTCTAACGAAGGAACATCATGAGCCCTACATCAGCTGTCGTCATCACCGGCGGTGCATCAGGTATTGGTCGAGCATGCGCCGAATCTGTCGCAGCGCAAGGCCGCGCAGTCGCCGTCTGGGATCTCAATGCTGACGGCGCACTCGCCGCTGCTCAAGAGATTGCCAAGGCACACAACGTTGCGACCTTCGGCCTCGGCATTGACGTCACAAAAACAAACGAACTCGCGAGCGCTGTTGACGCGAGCCGCTCAGCAGTCGGCGCACTTGGTGGGCTTGTCCACGCCGCAGGAACCGTGAGCAACCAGTCAATCGGAGCGCTTGACGACGCCGGATGGGATTTCGTCCTGAATGTCAATCTGCGCGCATTCCCGATGCTTGTTCAGGCGATGCACGCAGACCTCGCTGCCGCCGAAGGTGCTGCCGTCGTTGGCATCGCATCGATTGAAGGATGGGTCGGCAATGCCGCGATTCCCGCCTACTGCGCGTCAAAGGCGGGAATGCTCGGTGCAGTGCGCTCAATGGCCGACAAACTCGGCCCCGAAGGCATTCGCGTAAACGCGATCTGTCCTGGTTTCATCGAAACGCCAATGCTTGGCATCACGCTCGACATTCCAGGCGTGCTCGATCGTTTCGAAGAGACGTCGGTACTCAAGCGAATCGGTCAACCAAGTGAGATCGGCGAGCCAGCTGCGTTTCTCCTCAGCGACAAGGCGTCGTTCATCACTGGTCAGTCGATCATCGTTGATGGCGGCGTACTCGCCACGGCGTAGCCAAAAACTCCGTCACATCGGACACGCGACAACGTCGCGTCGCCAAACGGCAAGCCCGTCAACAACACGATCGATGTTGTAACACCGCTCTAGCCAACTCCCAATCGGAAATGACTGTGGCCCGTACTGCGCCCAATCGGTGTCGGGTCGAGCGGCATCAATCACTATGACCGGCGGATGAACAGCGACGTCTTCGAAGAACATGTTCCAGCGGGACCGGAATGGTTCCGCTGCGATCACGCTTTCAGCAAGAGGATGGGCGCGACTTGCCCAATTGCCAGTGAGATACCCGTCGTGGAGGAAGATCCCCGACGGAAGACGATCCGACGCCACGTACACGTCTGGAAGCGCTCCCCAAACCAGAATCCTCTGGTCAGGCGTAGTTGTGCTCTGCACGTAGCGACCTAACGCTGTGTAGTTCGTAAGATCGGGGCGATGAACAAAGGCAAGCGTCAGCATCACCACGAGTAGTCCAACCGTAAGGAGCGTCAACGTCTGCCACACGCGACGACTTGCCGTAACCAGCGCACAGCCAGTGAGAACCGCGAGTGGTGGTACCAACTGTTGGAAGTAGTGGCCGAAGAACCGAAGCCCAATCGGAATCACCAGCATCGACGCACCGAGCCAAACAAGCATCGTCACATCAGCTCGGACTCGCCGACGAAGGTCCGCCCATACTCCATACAAAAGCGGGAGATGGAGCACGAGAAACACAACGGTGAGCGCGAGCCCGATGGATGCTGCTCGACCGATGGAGACCCCACCCTTGAGGTAGTCGCTGTTGTCGAACCACACCCAACGAAGCATTTTTGCGCCATCGAAGAACGCGAAGAGAGGAATCGCGGCTAGGACGGCGCCGACTGCGGTAGCGCTGACAGCACGCCATTTCTCGCCACCACGACGAAGCGCTTCGACCAGTACGGGGATTCCGACGGCGATGTAGGGCTGCTTGCAATCAGCGGCAATGACAACAGCCGCACCAGCAAGCGCGAACCAAAGAACAGGCGACCGACGCGCCGAGCGGGCAACAACAACGCAGAGGATTGCCGCTGAAGCGGGAAGGATCCCCCACAGCTCAAAGTTCGCCGCTTGAGCATCGGGCGGAAGAAAGAGCGCAGTTCCCGCAATGGCAAGAACTCCTGCGAACAACGCCGCACGGCGCGAACTCGCAATTCGTCGAACGATCTCAGCGACAACCACTCCGTTGAGGAAGATGAGAAGAGCCAACACGATCCGAACAGCGCGCATGTCGACGCTCCATTCACGGATCAACGAGTACATCATCGGAACAACTGGTGGCTTCCGATCGATCACGTCGACATAAAGCTGACCCCCATGTCGAATGACGTCTCCAGTGACAGCGAGATAGGACTCGTCGCGGTCGAACATTCCGTTGTAAAGCAGACCGGGAGCGCGTGACAGCAACGTCGCAAGGCCCAAGACGGTCACCATCCACGCACTCCAAGACATACGACTGCGCACGGCAGCGACTCCATCGCCGACGCGACGAGTCGCGGCTTGCCATCGAGAGATGTCAGGTTCGACTGAGATGGTCACGGGTGTCTCCTGCACAGACCCGGGCGGGTCTCGGACCACTAGGACACCCCAGAGGTCGCCCACGATGATGGCAGACACGTAGCCTCCATGGGAGTGAGCCCCGAACCTGTCGCCCCCGGAACCCCTGATTCCACGTCACTTGCCGACCGCCAAGCGATCAGCGACCTCGTCCTCACTTATTGCCGCGGAATCGACCGACTTGATCGCGATCTCATTGCCAGTTGCTTCCACTCCGACGCCACGGACACACATGGTTCGTTCCAAGGCACGATTGCGGAATTCATCGACTGGGCATTCGGACTCTTGCAGCGGTACGACTCGACGATGCATCTCGTCGCCAACCACCTTGCAACCGTGAATGGCGCGGCCGCTGTCGCGGAGACCTACGGAATCGCGTATCACCGGTCCTCAGATCCAGATCCGCGGCGCAATCTCACCGTCGGCTTTCGCTACCTCGACCGACTCGAGCGTCGCGACGAAGGACCATGGCGGATCGCTCGCCGCATTGCAACCACCGAATGGGTGACTGCGCCTGGAACTGGTTCTGAATGGCCGATTCCCGCCGACTCTGCCGTTGGTCAGCGCGACCGCACCGATCCGCTGTATCAATTACTGCTCGAACTCTCACACGACTGATCACACACCCACACGAAGGAACCCCATGCGTGCTGTCCGTTGTCCCGAAGGCAAGCCAACCGTCGCTGATGTTCCAGAGCCTTCAGGCGAAGGCATCGTCGTTACGGTCGCGTCAGCCGGCATCTGCGGTTCCGATCTTCACCTTCTGAACTTCGGACTTCCCGCAACGTTCGGCCACGAGTTTGCAGGCACTCTCCCCGATGGCACACCCGTCGCCGTCGAACCGATCGACCCGTGTTTGGTCTGCGACGCCTGCATCGATGGCAACACGCAACTCTGCGTGCGCGGCCCAGCAATGGCCTTTGGCGTTGGACGCGACGGCGGCATGGCCGAGAAGGTCCTCGTGCCCGCGAGCTCGATCGCCCGGCTCCCCGTCGGTGTTGCTGCATCGAATGGCTGTCTGGTCGAACCTCTTGCCGTGGCCGTTCACGGCGTCCGACGCGGAAACATCCGCGGCAGCGATCGCGTTGCCGTCATCGGCGGAGGAACCATCGGTCAAACCGCGCTTGTTGTCGCTCAGCAAACCGGAGCAAAGGTTGACCTTTCCGCCCGTCACGATCGTCAGATCGAAGCTGCCTCTCGACTCGGCGCAGGTCCACTCGATGGCAACGGTTACGACGTCGTCATCGAAGCAGCAGGCACCGCATCGGCCCTCGCTGAAGCAGCCGACCGGTGCCGACCAGGCGGGACAATCGTGCTACTCGGCAGTTACTGGGACGGTTCGGTCGAAATGCCAGGTATGGCAATCGGCATGAAAGAACTCACTCTTATTCCAGCCGTGATGTACGGCCGCGTTGGCCCGTCTCGCGATATCGACGTTGCCGCAACGATCCTCGCCCAGCGACCTGAACTTCCCGACATCATCGTGACGCATCGCTTCCCACTTGATGCCGCCGTTGAAGCGTTCGCTGTCGCTGCCGACCGATCAGCAGGCGCAATCAAGGTCGTTCTCGAACCCTGAATTGCCGAGGAAGCCGCTACTTGTTGGCTTCTCGCACAACTGCCATCAGTTCGGTGATCGACGGGTTCACAAGAATCTCGTCGCCGACCAACACACTTGGAACTGTTTCGGAACCAATGCGTCGATTCAGAAGTTCCCGCGCGTCGTCGTCTTCCCAGATGTTGCGAAGTTCAACTTCGAGTCCGTGACGTTCAATACCTGAAAACAACATTCGGCAAAACGGACAATGAGGTCGCCACAAAACGACGGGAGTGATTGCGTCGGCCATTGCAAGCTCAATCGAACGAAAGCGGATCGCGCATTGAACGCTTGAGTTCTGCAAAACCCGGAGTGCGAGCGAGCGTTTGCACGGCGTCCCAAAGTTCGAGCGCAGCGTCGCCACGAGGGATTGATGAGATCACGGGACCGAACAACGAAGCCTCTCGGTCGGTGCCTGGAGCAAACGTCAGGATCGGAGTGCCAACGTCGCGACCGGTTCGACCAAGCGACTGGTCTGTTTCTTCACGGAGAAGCGCATCCCATGATTCATCATCAGCTGCAGTGACTAGCGATGCATCGAGGCCCGCAGCAGCGATGACCTCGGCAACAAGGTTTTCGGGGATGGGTTCGCCGCCAAATACTGCAACGGAAACTCCGTCGTGATGCATGCGTTCGCCGGCTGCGGTGTAGAACGCGGCGACCGCGTCATTGCCGCCCGCCGCACGCGCTGCCGCAGCAACGCGGAGAAGTCGACGCCCGAGTCCATGAAGCGAGGGGTACGCCGGTGGAAACTTTGAGTAATCGGTGTCTTCGTTGACAATCGCGAGCGCAATGAATTTCCACTCAACGGAGATGTCGCGAAGCTTGCCGACTTCCTCGACCCAGCGACTCGTTACCCAAGCAAACGGACAAATCGGATCGAAAAAGAACTCAAGATCGGTCGTGGTAGCCATGGCGACACGATACGGCCATACCGACTGATTGCGCACCTGAAAGCGATCACACCAACAAAAACGCGGAACTCAGAACGCCGATTCGATGATGCTCACGTCGCGGCCAACGACGCATGCGACGTCAAAGCGAATCACTGCGGGTCGAACCTGCTGTGCATCCATCCAACGCATTCCAAGTTTTCGCAATCGGGCCTGCTTGCTTGGAGTCACCGCTGAGGCTGGCGATCCATAGGCATCACTCGATCGGGTTTTGACCTCGCAAAACACGAGTATCCGCCGGTGGGTCAGAACGAGATCGATCTCGCCATCGCGGCAACGCCAATTTCGATCGACAACGACGTAGCCATGCGCTTCGTACCAACGTGCAGCCAGGTTTTCGCCGTAGGACCCAAGGGCCCGGCGACCGGCCGTCAATCGAGATGAGCCATCAAGGGAGTCGCAGCTCTTCGCGTGGCAACTCTTCGATGTTGACGTCTTTGAATGTGACAACTCGGACGTGAGAGACGAAACGGTTCTGTCGGTACATGTCCCAGACCCACGCATCGCGAAGTTCGATTTCGACGCGGGTGCGGCCGTTTTCGTTCACAACGCTCTGGTTGACCTCGTTGGCCAAATAGAAACGTCGTTCGGTTTCGACAACGAACCGGAACATTGGACAGACATCTTTGTATTCGCGATAAAGCTGCAACTCGACATCGGACTCGTACTCTTCGAGATCCTCAGAACTCACACGCAGCTCCGCTCAACAGCGACTTTGCTTGGACAACCCCAACGTAACGAGTTGCACCAAGAAAGTTTGGGCCGACACTACGTCGGCGAGAACGCGACGATCAGTCGCGCTTTTCCTTGATCTTGGCCGACTTACCAACGCGATCGCGGAGGTAATAGAGCTTGGCTCGACGCACATCGCCGCGGGTCACAACTTCAATCTTGGAAACGATTGGGGAATGCACCGGGAAGGTTCGCTCGACGCCAACACCGAAGCTGACCTTACGAACGGTGAACGTTTCCTGAAGACCGCCACCCTGACGACGGATGACTGCGCCCTGGAACAGCTGAACGCGCTCACGGTTGCCTTCAACAACACGAACATGCACCTTGAGAGTGTCGCCGGGGGCGAACTCGGGCACGTCGTCGCGGAGGCTTTGGGCGTCGATGAGATCGATGGCGTTCATTGAAGTGTCCTGGCTGCAATGCCCGCTTTGAGGCGGGGCAAGAAACGAGATCGGGACCGGGAGCGGTTGCCCGAGGGAGTGGTCATCGTAGGCGGACCGGTCCCCCAACGGCAAAGCGCCAAACGGCCTCTCCTCAATCGCTGAGATCTGGGTCGGCCAAGAGCGCCTCGTCGGCCTCAGAAAGCCCGCCCCGAGCCTCGATGAGATCCGGCCTCGAAAGAATGGTCCGCCGCAGGGCGCGGGCTCGGCGCCAGCGGGCGATCCGGCCGTGATCGCCCGATCGGAGCACCTCGGGCACCGTCATTCCCCGAAACTCAGCCGGCTTGGTGAACTGCGGGTACTCCAGCAGACCGTCGCTAAAGGATTCATCGCCGGCTGAGGCGGAATTACCCATCACGCCAGGCACGAGACGACCTACGGCCTCTAGGACCACCATTGCGGCGACCTCACCGCCACCGAGGACGTAGTCGCCGATCGAAAGCTCGCCATCGCACAGATCGGTACGAACTCTGTCGTCGACCCCCTCGTAGCGGCCACACAGCATCGAGAATCCGCCGGACTCGGCCAGTTCTTGTGCCATCGCCTGATCAAGGCGACGACCGCCGGGGCCAAGGAGGAAAAGTGGCCGAGGCGGATCAGCAGCCTCGACCGAGGCGTAAATCGGTTCGGGGCGCAGCACCATGCCTGCTCCCCCACCAAACGGTGAGTCATCCACCGTGCGGTGAACGTCAGTGGTGTGCTCTCGCAGATCGTGGACGCGCATGTCAAGCAAACCCTTGGCCGAGGCCCGACCGAGGAGGCTTTGTCCCGCGAATCCCGACACCATGTCGGGGAAGATCGTGAAGACGTCGATGCGCATGCGTGTCAGTCCTCGTCGAGAAGTTCGAACAGCCCGTCGGGAACGTCAACGACCAATCGATCGTTGACGTCGCGACCTTCCAGGAAACGCAACGGAACGAGCGCCCCAGTGTCGAGCACAAGAAGATCGCTCGCAGGGTTGTCCTGTACTGCAACGACTGTTCCGCGTTCGGTGCCGTCGGTTTCGACAACTGTCGAACCGATCAGTTCATGAACCCAGAGTGCATCGGGGTCATCGTCGTCAAGGGGTTCGGCGGAAAGCACAAGCCCAGAGATAGCTTCGGCGCCTTCGCGGCCGTACACGCCCTCGAAGGTCACGATCCAGCGATGTTGATGTGGACGCGAGGCAGTCACCACGAATTCGCGCTCACCAGCGAACAGATGAGTGCCCGGAGCGACGCGACGCTTTTCAGTCGTCGTCAGCGCGACGACAACGTCGCCGCGGACTCCATGCGGTTTGTCGATGCGGCCGACCTCGAGGAGGTTCACCGGATCAGTCGAGGAACTCGACCTCGACATCGCCACCGTCACGGGCGGCGGCGGCGCGCACGACGGTGCGAATCGACTGCGCAACACGACCGCGCTTGCCGATGACGCGACCCATGTCGCCAGGACCAACGTGCACGTTGAGGACAGTCTTGCGACCGCGATCGTCGAGTTCGATCTCGACGGCGGACGGATCCTCGACGAGTTGTTGAACGACGTAGGTCAACACGGCCTTGGCCGTGGTGAAGTCGGGAGTTGCCTCCGACGCGTCGACGGTGTCGGCGACGTCGCTCACGATGCTGCGCCGGTGAACTGCTCCCAAGCGCCAGAGATCTTCAGAAGCTTCTCGACAACCTCAGTGGGCTGTGCGCCCTTCTGAAGCCATGCGACAGCCTTGTCGTTGTCGATGGTGATCTCGGAGGGCTCGGTGCGCGGGTTGTAATGACCCACGATTTCGATGAACCGGCCGTTGCGCGGCGAGCGCGAATCGGCGGCAACGACGCGGTACGTCGGCTGCTTGGTCTTTCCCATCCGCATGAGGCGGAGCTTCACCACGAGGTTTCTCTCTTCTGCTGGTCGTGCAAGAACGGACTACGAACGTTATCGGCCGAACCCATCGGGACGGCTGAGCGGCCTTCAATCGTGACCCGCGACGGAGCCGCGGGCAAGTTCAGAACTCAGCCGAGGCCAAATGGGTCGCTCTCGGGGCCTCCGGGAAGGCCTGGAAGGCGGAGTCCTCCGCCGGGTCGACCGCCGCCAAGATCGGCTTCGAAATCGGGCAAACGCAAGGGGGCCTTGCCCTTCGGGGCCACGCGACCGCCGCCAGAGGTACGGCCGCCGGGGCCTTTGGCCTTGCCCTTGGCCGCTTTGCGCCGGGACTTGGTCAGACGCTTGGTTCCGGCCCCTCCCATGCGCTTCATCATCTTCGACATCTCTTTGAACTGCTTCACGAGCTCGCCGACCCGCGCTGGTTCGGTGCCCGAACCGTTCGCGATTCGGACTCGACGCGACTGGTCGATGAGGTCGGGATCGACTCGTTCGGCTGGTGTCATCGATCGGATAATGGCCTCGACGCGAGCGATTTCGCGGTCGTCGATCTGCGCGTTCTTCACCTCTTTGGGAATGCCAGGCATCATGCCGAGTACACCCGAAAGCGGACCCATCTTCTTCAACTGTTGCATTTGGTCGAGGAAATCCTCGAGCGTGAACTGTCCTTCAAGAAGTCGCGCTGCAGCTTCTTCGGCCTGATCCTTTTCGAAGACCTCTTCGGCCTTTTCGATGAGCGTGAGCATGTCGCCCATGCCAAGGATGCGTCCGGCGAGACGATCCGGATGAAACAAATCGAAGTCGCGAAGTTTTTCACCCGTCGATGCAAACGCAATCGGACGACCGACAACTTCCTTCACGCTGAGCGCTGCACCACCGCGCGCATCGCCATCGAGTTTGGTGAGAATCACGCCATCAAGTTCAAGTGTTGCGTGGAACGCTTCGGCGGTAGTAACCGCATCCTGTCCAGTCATCGCGTCGATGACGAGGAACGTGTAATCGGGATCGACTGCTTCAGAGATTCGACGAACCTCGTCCATCAATTCCGCATCGATAGAGAGACGGCCGGCGGTGTCGACAATGACAATGTCGCGGCCGGTCTTACGCGCTTCTGTTAGTGCATTCTTGGCGACCTGAACAGGATCGGTGTCTTCAGAAAAGACGGGAACTTCGATTTGGCGACCGAGCGTGCGCAACTGCTCAACAGCCGCAGGACGCTGAAGATCGGCGCCGACAAGGAGCGGATGACGACCTTGGCTCTTAAACCAACGAGCCAATTTCGCCGAGTTCGTGGTCTTACCCGAACCCTGCAAACCCGCCATGAGGACAACGGTTGGCGGCTTCGAGTTGTAGGTAATGCGAATGGTTTCGCCACCGAGAGTGGCGGTGAGTTCATCGTTCACAATCTTGACCATCTGTTGGCCAGGATTCAGCGCCTTGGAAACCTCTTCACCGACGGCACGATCACGCACACGTGCGCAGAAGTTCTTAACAACAGTGAAGTTGACGTCGGCTTCGAGAAGAGCGAGACGAATCTCGCGCAGTGC